>JAQVXQ010000014.1 GCA_028709085.1 Salinivirgaceae bacterium
AACAAAATTTAGGTAGAATACCATAAGTAGCACATAAATTATTAAGTCGCAATTATGAATTAACGTTTACATGATTGAGTGAAATAAATTATTTCGTTTTGAAATTTTCAATATAGAAATTTAAGTGAAAGAATAAGTTCAAAAAGCATTGCATTGGATGCCTCTTTCAACAAAAAACGAACTATTTATTTTCGTTCTGGCTCTCTCTAAACTGCTTCTCATTGGTTGGGAAATGAAAGGGAAAATTCATGTTGGGTTAAAATAAAAAATCCCCCAAAACAATCTGTTTTGTGGGATTTTTTATCACCAATTCTAGGACTACAAAAGAGCCGTTAGTTTTTGGTCTAATGTTGCTTTTGGCACTGCTCCCACTTGCTTGTCAACAACTTCCCCATTCTTAAAGAAAAGAATAGTAGGGATATTTCTAATACCATATTTAGCAGCAATGGCTGGAACAGCGTCCACATCCACTTTGCCTAATACCGCTCTTCCGGCATATTCGCCATGCATCTCTTCAATAATTGGAGTAATCATTTTACAGGGACCACACCATTCTGCCCAAAAGTCTACTAATACTGGTTTATCAGATTTTAAAACTTCTGCTTCAAAATTGCTTTCAGTTAATTCTAGTGCCATAATTATAAGTTTTTTAGATATTTATGTAGAAACGTATTGAATACTAAATTGTTCTGAGCTATATAAAACTATGCGTGCAAGGTTATACAATAACTTTGCCACAACATTAATTAATTGATAATTTAAGGTCGTAATCATTTACAAATTTCATAAATTTATGATCTAAATTAATCTTTTTGACTTGCGAAAATAGCGATACCCAAATCCCCTCATCAACATCCTCGATCATAAATGCTAAACTCACGTTCCCTTTAACATTGTCGGTCAGTTTATATAGTTCGGTAACTAAATCTTCATTTACTTCATTTATTGCAATTTTAATGGTCACTCTCTTCACCTGTTTTTCACGAACCTCGGAAAGCATTAAAATCTCCTTGGTCATAAATTCGAGAGTCCCGCCACTCTCCCGTCTCCAACGGGGAATTTCAACTCTTCCTTTAATTAGGACAAAATGGCCTTGTTTCATCAACATGCCAAAATTCTTGTAATTATCTTTAAAAAGTGCGAGGCTAAACGTTCCAGTATAATCCTCAATTTGATATCGACCCCAAGGCTCATTGTTTTTTGTCAGTCGAATGGTTTCCGAAGTAACCATTCCGGCAATGGTAACATCGGAGTCCGCAAAGTCTTCCAAATTGTCAAATTTCGACAAATCGGCGGTGGTAAAATGCTCTATTTCAAATTTAAAGTCATCCAATGGATGCGCCGAGAGATAAATTCCAATAACCGATCGTTCCTGATTTAACTGATGGGTTTTTGACCACGTATTTTCGGACGGTATGGTTGGTTTAGGAATCTCCAACTCTTTTATATCGCCAAAAAGCGTTGCTTGCGTATTGCTCTTTTCGTCTTTAATCGTAGTTCCATACTTCGTTAAAATATCAACAAAGGCCGATTCTCCGCCTTCGGATGGAAAAAACGCACTTCTTGGAACATTGAAACTATCGAATGCCCCACCAGCAGCAAGGGCTTCAATATTCTTTTTAGTGACAATTCGGAAATCAACCCGCTCGGCAAAATCAAAAATATCGGTAAATAGTCCACTCTCTTTCCGAAGTGTCACCAAATGTTCCACCACATTCTCGCCAACTCCTTTAACGGCAGCCATTCCAAAACGTACGTTTCCCTTTTCGTCCACCGTAAATTTTTTATAACTATGGTTTACATCCGGACCAAAAACTTCGATTCCCATCCGCCGCGCTTCGTCCATAAAAATGGTTATCTTCTTTATATCGCTCAAGTTACGACTGAGTACAGATGCCATAAAATGAGATGGATAATGTGCTTTTAAGTAGGCGGTTTGATAGGCTATTTGAGCATAGCAAACAGAGTGCGACTTGTTGAAAGCGTATTGTGCAAAGGCTTCCCAGTCGTGCCAGATTTTATGAATTAGTTTTTCCGGTTCTGCATTTACAACTTTACAACCATCAATAAATTCGGGATTCGACATACAACCAGCAACAAACAGATCTTTCAATTCGTTCATCATGGTAATAATTTTCTTCCCCATGGCCTTACGGAGGTTGTCGGACTGTCCACGTGTAAACTGTCCCAATTTCCGAGCTAAAAGCATAACCTGTTCTTGATAAACGGTAATTCCGTAAGTTGTTTTCAGGTATGGTTCCATTAAAGGGTGGTCGTAAACAATTTTCTCTTTCCCCAATTTACGATTGCAAAAGGTTGGTATATAAGCCATTGGTCCTGGACGATAGAGCGCATTCATGGCTACCAAATCTTCGAAAACACTGGGTTGTAATTGCTTTAAATATTTTTTCATTCCCGCCGACTCGAATTGAAATAGAGCCGTAGTTTCCCCTTTTCCAAACAGATCAAATGTGGCTTTATCGTCTAATGGAATGGCATCGATATCAATTATATCGCCGGTAGTTTGCTCAATATATTCCAAACACTCCTTTATGATAGATAAGGTTTTAAGACCCAAAAAGTCCATTTTAAGCATCCCAACCGGCTCCACAAAACCTCCATCATACTGGGTCAATAAAAGATTGGCTTTCGAGTCCTTGCAAATGGGCAAATAGTTATCCAAACTCTCCTTGCTAATAATGATACCACAGGCATGTACTCCGGTTTGTCGGATTGTTCCTTCAAGATTTTGAGCATGCAATAATATCTCTTTTGTAATATCGTCTCCATCGGTCCAAAGCTTGGCGAGCTCGGGAGTCTCTTTCATCGCTTTTTGAATTGTAACTTTAGGTCCTTCGGGGATTAAATTGGCAATTGAGTTCACTTTTGGTAAATCGACATTCAAATTCCGACCCACATCTTTTATGGACGACTTAGCTGCTAGCGTACCAAAGGTGATAATATGGGCAACGTGGTCGTATCCATATTTCTCCACAACATAGTTAAGCACTTTTTCACGGCCATCGTCGTCAAAATCGATATCAATATCGGGCATTGATATTCGATCGGGGTTGAGGAATCGCTCAAACAGCAGATCGTATTTTATGGGGTCAATATTGGTGATTTTGCACGCATAGGCAACGGCTGAACCTGCAGCAGACCCTCGTCCTGGGCCAACCAACACGCCCATTTCTCTAGCCTTGGCAATAAAGTCGGCAACAATAAGAAAATAACCCGGGAAACCCATGTTTATGATGGTATCGAGTTCAAAATTCATTCGCTCGTCAATGTCAACAGGCAACGGATTTCCCCATCTTTCGAACGCTCCTTCCATGGAGATATGCCGTAAATAATCGGCAGGATTGTCGTATCCCTCCGGCAATGGAAAATCGGGCATAATGGGCGCCGAGTTTAACTCGTATGCCTCAATTTTATCGGTAATTTCTCTCGTATTATCAAGGGCTTCTTTAAAATCGGGAAATAAGGATTCCATCTGTTCCCTACTTTTCAGAAACTCTTGGCGAGTATAGCGCATCCGTGTGGGATCGTCTTTTTTCTGTCCGGTGGTGATACACAACAGATGGTCGTGAGAATCTGCGTCCTCCTCCATAACAAAATGAACGTCATTGGTGGCAACAACTTTTACATCATGCTTTATGGCTAAACGTTGAATAGCCTCATTTACTTTTAGTTGGTTTTCATAGACATCGAATCGCACGGTGGGATCATTGGCAGGATGGAGCATTATTTCGAGATAAAAATCATCACCAAACAGGTTTTTATACCATTGTATGGGTTCGTCGGCGGCATCCTCGCCTTGTTTCATAATCATTTGTGCAACTTCGCCTCCCAAACATGCCGATGAGGCGATTAATCCTTCGTGATGTTTCTCAAGAAGTTCCCGATCAATCCGAGGTCGATAATAAAAACCATCGACAAAAGCTTGCGATGAGAGCTTAATTAGATTTTTGTACCCAATTTTGTTTTTTGCCAACAAGATTAAGTGATACCCGCTACCATCTTTCTTCCCCTCTTTATCGTGTCTGGTCCGACGCGCCACATAGGATTCCATTCCTAGGATAGGTTTAATGCCCTCCTTTAATGCAACTTGATGAAACTCTTTAATTCCATACATTGACCCGTGATCGGTTAAAGCAATGGAATCCATCCCAAGTTCTTTGACACGAGAGATCAATTTATTAATATGGGATGCTCCATCTAAAACGGAGTAATGCGAATGCACATGAAGGTGAGTAAAGGAGCTCATAATTTCAATTTTCAACTATTAAACACAAATCGAACCAATATCCATACAACAACAAGTATTGAAACTAAATCAAAACGATTGCTTTTTTTGGAAATTCAGATAAAAAAGAGATTCAAAATTAACCAATTTCTTCAAAATATCCACAAATAGTTATTAACACTCCATGGAAAATCAATGTAACTATCTCAATGGCAACAAAATCTAATTTTATTAATTTAAAAATGTCCGTTAACGTACACCAGAAGCATAAAAGGAGACATAAATTGACAAATCAACATTAGCTTTACATGCTATCTATCAGCTCATTAGGAATATCAGGCAAATATTTTGCTTAATAATTAGACCTACATTTTATCCTTCAAGCAATATTAGGTATTTTTAACAACTTTTTTCGAATAAACCGTTGTGAATAGAAGGGGAAAGACGACAAAACATCAAGCATTAAAAGAAGGAATTAGACACGAACACAATTAATTAATTTACAGATATGAAACAAACAATTTTCATGATTACCGTAACACTTATGGCCGGAATGTTGGGATGCAAAGAATCCAACAAAGAATCCAATCCACTTTTAGGCGAATTTACAGCAATTCATCAAACGCCACCGTTCGACAAAATCAAAACGGAACACTATCTCCCAGCAGTAAAAGTAGGAATTGCTGAAGCAAAAAAAGAGATCGATGCCATTATTAACAACTCCGAAAAACCAACCTTTCAAAATTCGGTGGTGGCACTTGCCGAATCGGGTGAGCAGTTAGGAAAAGTATTGAACATTTTCTACAACATCAATGAAGCCGAGACGTCCCCTGAAATGCAGGCTGTAGCAAAGGAAATTTCGCCCATCGTTACAGAGCATAGCAACGACATCAGTTTAAACGAACAACTTTTTGCACGTATTAAAGAAGTTTATGCCAATAGAAACGAATTAAATCTAAATGCCGAGGAGACCATGCTTTTAGAGAAAAGTTACAAGGGTTTTGTTCGTGGAGGCGTAAATCTGGCTCCAGAAATGCGCGACAAATTTCGCGAAGTAAATAAAGATCTTTCTAAACTTGGATTGCAATTTAATGAAAACGAATTGGCCGAAACCAACGATTTCATTTTACACATTACAGATAAAAAAGAGCTCGCCGGACTACCAGAAAGTGCGCTCGAAATGGCAGCCATGGAAGCAAAAGAACGCGAAAAAGAGGGTTGGGTATTCACCCTTCAATTTCCAAGTTACCTACCAATTATACAATTTGCCGACAATCGAAGCGTGAGAGAAAAAATGTATCGTGCTTTTGTGTCTCGTTGTAACAAGAACAACAGCCACAACAACAGTGATATTGTGAAACAAATTGTTGAAAAACGTTTGGAAAAAGCCAGAATGTTGGGATTTGATTCATACGCCGATTATGTTTTGACCGAGAGAATGGCAGAAGACAAAGATCGAGTTGCAAGTTTCTTAGATGAGCTTTTTAACGCCGGACATAAAACCGCATTGAATGAAAAACGCGAAGTTGAAAATTACGCACGTCAACTTGGATTTAAAGGAACGTTACAGCGTTGGGATTGGACATATTATTCGGAAAAACTAAGAAAAGAGAAGTATGCCATTGACGACGAAATGACAAAACCATACTTTGAACTTTCGAAAGTTAGAGATGGCATTTTCGACCTAACAACGCGCTTATATGGAATTACCTATAAACAAAACACCGAAATTCCAGTCTATCATCCAGACGTAAAAGCTTACGAAGTGTTTGATGAAAGTGGAAAACTACTGTCAGTTCTTTACCTAGATTTCCACCCTAGACAAACCAAAAGTAGCGGTGCATGGATGACCTCTTTCCGCGAGCAATCGAAAAAAGATGGTGTAGATCATAGACCCTTTGTCTCTGTTGTTTGTAATTTCACAAAGCCAACCGAAACAAAGCCTTCGTTGCTAACATTCAACGAGGTAGAAACGTTTTTACACGAATTTGGACATGCTTTGCACGGAATGTTGAGCGATGTAACCTACGAAAACTTGTCGGGAACTGCAGTATATCGTGATTTCGTAGAACTTCCATCACAAATAATGGAGAACTGGGCCATCGAAAAAGAGTGGCTCGATACATTTGCCGTACACTATCAAACAGGCGAAAAAATCCCACAAAGTTTAATTGAGAAATTAAAATCGGTAGCCAATTACCAAAGCGGTTATATGAATGATCGTCAAGTAAGTTTTGCTACACTAGATATGGCATGGCACTCCATTGAAGAACCTCTAACCACCGAGGTGGTTACATTTAACAATTTGGCATTGGACAAATTTGAGATTTTCCCCGTTGTTGAAGGTGCATGTATGAGTACGTCGTTTGGTCACCTTTTCGCAGGTGGCTATGCAGCAGGATATTACGGCTACAAATGGGCTGAGGTTTTAGATGCAGATGCCTATTCAGTATTCCAAAAGAATGGAATTTTTGACAAAGAGACAGCAAAACGTTTCCGAGAAAACATTATTTCCAAAGGAGGCACTGAACATCCCATGAAACTGTATGTTGACTTCCGCGGACAAGAACCCACCATTGATGCGTTATTAAAACGCAGTGGTTTAGACAAATAAACAATTTTAACGGATAGAAAAACGGAGGCTTATTATATTTAAGCCTCCGTTTTTTTGTTGCCATTCTGCCTACTTTCCAACCCATTTTTTAAACGCCATATTCTTTAATCGACTGACCGTAACCGGCTGATTAAATGTTGGATTTAATTTCAAAACAAGTTTCCCTCCAAAATAATCCTCGAAACTAATAATGGAATCGATGTGCAACAAAATATTCCTGCCGGCACGAAAAAAAGATTCGGGGTTTAACTCCTCTTCAAGAACTTCTAAAATCATATCCACCTGACAATCAGCTCCATTGAACGTGCGGGCAAAGGTAATTTTATTGTCGCTATAAAAATAGGCAACATCATGTACATCAATCTTATAGTACGATTTTGCTCCATGAATCAGGATCCGACTTCGGTACCTTTTATTGCCATTCATTTTTTCCAAAATTTGGGCATAATCCGGAATCGGACTGGAGGCAGGAATTCTCTGTTCAAATTTAAGAATCGCTTGTTTCAAGTCCGTCTCTTTAATGGGTTTTAAAAGGTAATCGATGCTATTCACCTTAAATGCCTGCAAGGCATAATTATCAAACGCAGTGGTAAATATAACCGGACTTTGTATGGTAAGTTTATCAAAAATTGAGAAACAAGAACCATCAACCAACTGAATATCCATGAAGATTAAATCAACCTCGTTTTCCGACAACCACGCTATACTATCCGCTACACTATCAATTACCTCAACAATGTTCCACGCTGGGCGAATTTCGGAGATCATTCCTGTTAGCAAACGTTGATTGTGTATTTCGTCCTCAATAATTAGTATATTCATAATAAACTCCATTTGTCAATTCAAAACAGTAAAACGCCACTTGCAAATTACAAAAGAGGCAGTTTTACTTCAAATATTTCCCCATTGTTAGTTATCTCCATCTTCCGATTGGTCAGCAATTCGTATCGTAACGCTAAGTTAACCAACCCTTTTTTTGTAGAATCGGACGACACTCGCAATCGAATTTCATTTCGAACAACAATCGTATCCAATTGACCAAAAATCTGAATACGAAGGGGCGTTTTTTTACTGGTAATATTGTGTTTTAAGGCGTTTTCCAACAATAGCTGCAAAGCCAAAGGCGGAATATTTTTCTCCAACAAATCGGTGGAGACTTGGGTTGTAACTTGAAGTCCTTCGCCCATTCGCTCTCTATGAATCCCAATATAGGCCGTAATAAACTCCATTTCCTCAGCCAACTTCACTGTGTTTTTTCGATTGTTTTGCAGTACATATCGATAAACATCGGTGAAATTTTGGGTGAAAACAGCGGCCGATTTGGGATCGTAGATAATCATCGACTTTAAAACACTCAAATTATTGAACAAAAAATGGGGATTTAATTGATCTTGGAGCGAATTATAGTCGCTCTCCAACTTTGCCTCCTTTAGTCGGTCGATCTCCTTCAGCGACCAAATCCACTTTTCCATAATACGCAATCCAATGGAAAACATAATCAGAATAAAAACAAACAAAAAACCAAGCGCAATGAGCAACCACACGATCCGTTGTTTCAACAAATCTTCAAAAACACTGATTCGGTCAAAATAAGCAATGGATAAAATTCCGAGACCAAAACTTAACAGAAAATGAATCGAAATACGACTCTTTATTCGATCGGGAATGGGAAAAAATCGCTCGGCAAGATTATCAAATAATACATTCGATTCAGAGAGAATTATAAAAATTAAAATAACCTGAACATAGACATGCAACGGAATCTCCATCTCCATTTCAACCGTAACATTGGTAGCCAAAACAAGAAAACAGACTCCCGTTAATGCAACGGAAAGCACGCGTATAAGTGTACTTTTAATGGTGTATGCAGGCAATCGGCTCAAAAAATGGAGCTCACTCTCCTGCATATATTTTAGAAATTTATCCACGTAAAACAGTATTAAAATTTATCCTTGGAATTAAAGTATCCGACTCAAAGACCTCAACAATAGCAACATGACTCCGATTCAAATGCGGAGTTAATGGCAACACCCCTTTTCGCAATCGGCAATTTTTCCAAATTGGAGGATTCTGTACCATTTGTGCTTCCACCGATGGGGTATTTGAATCTTGATTACTGACAATTTTAAAAAAACCAAACACATCGTCGTCCAAAATTTTCGACAGGAAATGTGCCACGGTGCCCATATTGTACCGCATGTTGATTTCAACACACGGTTGAAAATATAAATCACCCTCCGGATTTCTACTAATAATCATATCAACCCCCAAATAACCATTGTACACGGTCGATACACCTTGAGAAAACAGCGCATTTCCAACATTCCGCGCCAACGAAGGAATATTTACGTGATCAAGAAAATCCATAACCTCCTGACGAACAGGAGCGGAATTGACATAACTTCCCCCATAACTTCCCTTTTCGGTGACATCAAAAAAACTAAAAGCCACGGGTTTACATTGCGTTGCATCCATTTTAAAATGCAATGAACACTCATGCACGATCTCTAAAAATGATTCGACCATGACGTATCCGCTTTTTTTAATTTGTGACTGAATCCAGAGTCGATTCGACTCATTAATCGTTGCCCTGTTGAGCATTAAAACTCCGCGACCCGAAGCGCTGTATGGTGATTTGAACACAATTCGAGATGTTTGAAACAATAGCGTGTCAACCTCCGAAAGTTGAACAATCCTTTGAGGGAACTGATCTTTATTGATGAACAAATCTGGATTTTCACAATGCTCAATTACTTCCCTAAGCACATGTAGGGCGGTCTCTCGACCATATGTTTTTTGATGATTGGGAGACCAATTCGAATTCACATTATTGAACAGTGCTTTCTGATTCCCTATCATAAAATCGGTTACAATCCGAACCATTCTAGGGCTCCATCCCCACGGATGAAAAGCAGCAATGGTAATCTCTTTCGATTTTAGCTTTTGAATAATTTCTTCTCTACAAAGAAACTGAGGCAATAAATGGGCAATGGGCGACATTACATTTAACCATGCAGCATCCGGCTCATTTTGTACCAACACAATATCGTCAGCATTGGCAAAAACAAATGGCAACGTGTCAAGATCCCTCTCAAATTCAGCCAACTGACGATTTGGAACATAGCCATTGCCTCCATCGGCGATTGCGATTTCGTTTGTTGGATTAAAGATAAAAAGCCGTGTGGACATAATCGCTAATTTTCTACTTTAAGAGATCTATTATGATGAATATTAAATCGTTAGAGTCAATCAACCGTTATTCGAAAAGCACTTTTCAAAACATAAAAGGTTACAAATATAGTACTATTCAAAGGTAACTAATTTGGACAAACCTGTTGCTCCGAAAACCTTAAAACTAATTTGCAGAATAGACTTTTCTGAACAACCTCAAATTTTCTCACTCAACATCTCAACAAACATCCCATTATTCTTCGCTATACTTTTTTATTTCATCGTAGGCTCTCAAAAAAATGTAAAAGCATATTTATTCCATTTGAATTCGTACTTTTGCCTTAATCATTTTTAGGATTCAGCGCCTCGAAAATGAAGAGACACATCTTCTAAAACAATCAAAACAATGTTAAGAAAACGAAACAATCCGAAATTACGCGCAATCGCCTTAATGGCAATAATTGTCATTGGTACTTTATCGTGCAACAAGAAAAAAGAAACAACGCCTGAAACTACGGTGAAATCGGAAGTTTTAAGTTTGAAAACCATCGACATTGAACCGCTTAAAATCAATGACATAACAATTGTTCCTAAAATTCATTTCAACAAAATGGAAACGAACATTGTAAACAAAAAAATCGAAAACAACGATCCGAACACCTCAATCCTTAACGAGAACGACATTCTACTGATAAAAACAAAAATCGACACCGCCAAAAACGAGACTTACGCCATCTATTTTGGAATTGGAATGAGTCTTGACCCTCACTTTTCTATCTTCAACAACGACAGTTTAGTAGGTGTAATTGAAGGAGTTGAGTTGTCGATTCCTGGGAATGGAACGCTTTACTCAAACGGACACACTAATAATTTGTATAACGAATTCAGGGCTTGGGAACTAGTGTCAAATAAACTGGAGGAGATCAAACAACCACTCCAATATGTGGGACTAAAAACCGTTGCCCTGTCCGATTTTGCAATCCACGCTGACACACTTCAACAATTCACAGTAGCAACCATTACAAAAGGCGACTCCATTGAGCTATTGGTACAAGAGAACGATTTTTTCCTAATCCGTAACGCACACAATCTTGTGGGATGGTGGAAAATCGACGATCCTCTGAAAAGCAAACAGGTAAACAACCTCTTTTATTTGGGCGATTAACAGACTTTTCCATTAAAGTAGGAGTTATATTTCCAACAATAACAAAGAGAGAATCCACCATCAACATTTAACCAAGTTTTAGTAAAATCTCCAAAGGAAATTTAATCGCGGTTTCGAGCGCCGAAATATCAGGCAAGAATTGTGACGTGTGTAATCCATAATTATCACTTTCCTTTTTGTGACCAACCCCCACGCGATAATAAACAGCGGGAAATTGTTGGGCAAAATAGGAAAAATCGTCCGTTGTCATGCGAATGGGCAAATCAACAACTCTTTCCGCACCAAACAATTGCTCAGCCAACGCCTTAACCTTTTTTGTATATTCAGGATGATTTTTCAAAACAGGATATCCTTCTCGAATATCAGTAATGCCCTCACAACCGAACATTTTTGCAGTATTTTGCACAATGGATCGAATTTGATCTTTCGACTTTGCACGCCACTCTTCGCTAAGTGTCCTCATTGTTCCTTCCATTTTTGCCTCTTGCGGAAGAATATTATTGGCTCCGTTTGCCTCCATTTTCCCAAACGACAGCACAAAAGCCTCATTCTGATTCACAAACCGCGAACGCACTTGTTGCAACGCTACCAAAGTGTGAGCTAAGGTCAAAACAACATCGTTACATAAATGAGGCAATGCTCCATGTCCGCCAGTGCCACGAACAATGACATCGATCTCGTCGCCGGAAGCCATATAGGAACCTTCTCGAAATCCAACCATGCCGGCTTGTAAGTCCGGAAAAACATGTTGCGCTATAATAAGGTCGGGCTTATGATTTTGAAACAGTCCATCGGCAAGCATTTGCTTCGCTCCGCCTGGCAATTTCTCCTCCGAAGGTTGAAAAACAAACGAAATTTTCCCTTTTAACAATTCTCGATTCTCCGCCACTACCGAGGCTACGCCTAAAAGTGCCGCCATATGAAAATCGTGTCCACAGGCATGCATTACACCTGAGTTCCTGCTTTTAAAATCCACTGCGGTTTTTTCATCAATGGGTAAAGCATCCAACTCCGCCCGAAATGCGATATGTTTTCCCACTCTTCCTGTATCAACAACAGCATGCAAACCAGTAGTAGCATGTTGTGTTATATCAGTAATTCCAAAAGAGTGTAAGGTTTTAATTACAAATTCGGAGGTTTTAAACTCCATTCCCGACAATGCAGGATTAGCATGAAGCCATTTATACCACTCCGCAACTTTTATCAATGTAATATCTATCTGATTTTGAATATTTTTTGTTTTCATAAGTCGCAATTTTACACTCTATTCTGCTACAAATATAAATTTAAACTATACAGCAACAAATGAAACCTCAATAAAAGAAAAAACGGTACAGGAATAAAATATTTTAAAAAAAAACACTTGCTTTTTAAACTTAAAATCCAAAATACTGTTTCTGTTTCATTGTGAGGATAGCTTTATTGTCTGTTTTGTAAAGATAGAATATTTCTTACACATTACATTTAAAGGAGAAATAAACAAATCAACCTCCCTATTTACCAAATAAAAATGAACCTTTAAATTTTATATTGTCAATTTACCTTTTCAAACCAAAATAAGCTTAAGTACAGCTTAGATTTAAAAAAAATACGTTACTTTTACGCGTCAATTTTATCCGCTTTCTTTTACCAAGGGACAGGTAAACATTAGCAACATTTTTAATCCGTCAATACGACGTAAAACAACACTTAAAATGCTGTTTTACATCGTAAGTAAGAGGTATAACTCTATTACAAACGAAAACACAATGATTAATAATGCTTATTTTTTTACACTTCAATTTATAAACCTAAATTCTTTTTAATGAAAAACACATTACTAAAAATCGTGAGCGCATTATTTGTGACCTTGATGTTTACAACAGCAAGTTTTGCACAAGTAGTGGCAACTGAGCACTTCGATTACGAAGTTGGAACAGTATTAAACACTGTTGACGCTTGGACAGCTCATAGCGGCAATGACGTTAACAGTCAAGCCGTTATCGACAACAACCTTACTTATGCAGAATACCCATCAATGGGCAAAGCAATAAGTATGTCTAAAACTGGCGAAGATGTTAATAGTCCGTTCGCCGATCAAACTGATGGTTCAGTTTATGGATCATTCCTAGCTAACTTTAGCGATGCCGGAATTACTACTGATGGCGATTATTTTTTCCACTTCATGAGTCAGGGAACAACGACATTTCGTAGTCGCGTATTTGCTAGAAAAGACGCAGACACCAATAAACTTTCTTTTGGTGTAACCAGAGGTAAAAATGGTGTTGATGCCGTATGGACTGATTACGCATATGACTTAAACACAACACACCTTTTGGTGGTAAAATACGAATTTGTTGATGGAGATGCAAATGATGTAATTTCGTTATTTGTTAATCCAGAAATGAATTCCACTGAACCTGCTGCACTTGTAACCAATGGCACAGAGGACGCATCAGACTTTAGCGCAACAGAACCTTTAAACGCAGTTGCTTTACGCCAAGGAAATGCAGCAAAAGGAAGCGAATCAATTATTGATGGGATCAAAGTTGCAAAATCATGGGCAAGTCTATGGGCAAGCGAAATGAGCAACGAATCGGCTATGCTTACACTCGGATTCCCTGACGAAGACGTTTTAAATATTGAATTTGGATCTATCGTAAATAACACAGCTACAATCACAGTTAATGTTGCATACGGAACAAACGTAACAACAATGACTCCTACAATGACTATCTCTGAAGGAGCTACACTTTCTCCAATTGGAGGCGTTCCTACAGACTTCACTGAAACCGTTACTTACACTGTAACTGCTGAAAACGGAACGAACTACACAATGTACGACGTAGTAGTTGTAACAGGAGAAACTATTGTAGCTCCTGAAGGTCTTAATGTTATGGTTGATGGAACAACAGCAACGTTAACGTATGATGTTACTTCAAGTATTGCTTTAACCGAAAGTTTTGAGGAAGCAGTTCCTCCAACAGGTTGGACTTTAGACAATACGAATTCGGTTACCTGGGCACAAGCAGAAACGGTAACGTTTAGTACTGGAAATATCGTTCCTGTCGATGGAGCTTTCCAAGCTTTCTTGATGTGGGAATATTCTGCTCAGGACGAATGGTTAATTACACCTTCTTTCAATGTACCTACCGGTTCTGATCTAACGTTCTGGTCTTATTCAGGTGCTGTTGGAAGCACAAACGGAGATCATTACTATGTTAAAGTTTCTACCGATGGTGGAACTACTTGGACTCCTATTTGGGATGCCGTAGATGCTGCAGCTGCTGATTACGAAGAAGTTACAGTTGATTTAACTGCATACCAAGGTCAAGATATTAAGTTAGCGTGGCAAGGTGTTGATGGTGATGGACAAGGATTATGGTTCACATGGTTTATTGACCACATTACAATTGGTAACAGCAAAGATGTTGTTTCATTCAATGATCTTCAATTTGTAAGCAAAGCATCTAGTAAATCTTCTGTTGTTTCAGAGCGTTCATTCAGTCGCGATGGTTCAGTGGCAGTCGTTAGCAATAAATCGGCTAAAGAATTTGTTGATTATACGATTTATCTTAACAATCTGACAACTCCTTATGCTGAGAACGTTAGCGAAACTAGTTTTGAGTTTACTGATCTTGCTGTAGGCGACTACACAGCTGGTGTACAACGTGTATATACAACTGGTGTTTCTGAAATCGTAACAATTGATTTTAATATAGCTGAATTGTTCGAAGTTACATTTACAGTAACCAGTGGAACAAACAACCTTGAAGGTGCAAGTATCGCTATCGACGGACAAACATTAACAACAAATGCTTCAGGTCAAGCCATGGTTGCTCTAGCAAATGGCAACTATCCATACACTATCTCATTAGCAGGATATAACAACGTTGCTTCAGAAGTTGTAGTTGCCGGAGCTGCTATATCGGTTCCTGTTGCAATGACAGAGATGATTGAAACTCCTTTTGGACTTAGTGTTGCTATTACCGGATACGATGCTTTATTTACATGGAACAACGCCAGTTCAATCGATGATATGGAATCCTACGACGATTTCATTATTGAAAACATAGGCAATTACACTATGATTGACGTTGATGGTTCTGCAACTTATGGAATCACTGATGTTGATTTCACGAACACTAATTATGTAGGTTCATTTATCGTATTTAATCCAAGCGCGACCACTCCAGCTCTAGGATCAGGTTGGGAAGCATATAGCGGAACAAAATACCTTGCTTGTTTTGCAGCACAAACACCTTCTAACAACGACTGGATAATCACACCTCAAACAACGGGTGTTGCTGGTTTAGAGTTCTCATTTATGGCAAAATCAGTGACTACAAATTACGGTAAAGAAAGATTTAATGTAGCTGTTTCAACAACAGGAACTGCACAAGCCGACTTTACTGTAATTTCAGGTAGCACATATGTAGAAGCTCCAATAGATTGGACTGAATTCTCATATGATCTTTCAGCATACACAGGACAAAACATCTATGTTGCAATCCAATGTGTTTCTAATGATGCTTTTGCATTCTTTGTTGATGACATTACATTTGGCATAAGCAAAGCAAAATCATTTACTGGATACACTGTTTATCTTGATGGCGTTGAAAAGGCTGCTGGGTTAACGGCTACTGAATATGCATTCAACGACCTTGCTGTTGGTAATTACACAGCTGGCGTAAAAGCAGTTTACACTTCTGGTGCATCTGAAATGGTTACTATTCCATTCGCAATTGTAACTCCTGAATATGACGTAACGTTCACTGTAAAAAGTGCTGGTGCTGCTGTATCAGGAGCAAAAATTAAAGTTGGAACTACCGAAAAGACAACCAATGCTAGCGGTGTAGCCGTATTCACATTAGTTGACGGAAATTACAGTTACATGGTAACTAAAAACAATTATCAAGCTGCTGACGGAACATTTATTGTTAACGGAGCCAACTTGCCAGTTGCAGTTAACCTTACTGTTGGAATTAACGACGTAGTTACTTCTGCAAACATCTATCCTAACCCAGTTTCTGACGTTCTACTCATCGAAAGAACTTCAACAGAGAAAGCAATGGTAGAAGTTTACAACAATAATGGTCAAGTTGTTTCTGTATTCGAAACAAATGACACAGTTAGCGAGTTCAACGTTACGGAACTTACTGAAGGTGTTTACTTTATCCGAATCATAAGTGAAAACAACTCAAACGTTTATCGTTTCATTAAGAAATAAATAAACCGAAATACGAAAAAAGGCTGTCAAATTTGACAGCCTTTTTTTTATCTTTACATTTCCATTCTAATACTAACAGTCTGTTACACATGGTTTCAATACTACAAAAAATAGCCGACAACAATAACAAAAAAAGTTATGCCAATAAACTTCGTAAAGACCGATTTCACTATTTTAAAAACAACTTGGACAAACTAAAAACGCCCATTTCAATTTTAGATATTGGAGGAACGGTTAACTATTGGGAACAAATGGGATTCACAGGCAGTGATACAATAAAAATACATTTGCTAAATCGTTATACACAAAAAACAAATCACACAAACATTATAGCCCTTAAAGGTGATGCACTCGATTTAAGTCAATTTAAAGAAAACAACTTTGACATCGCTTTTTCGAATTCTGTAATTGAACATGTGGGAAATTATAAAAACCAAACTCAAATGGTTTCCGAAATGCGCAGAGTGGCCAAGAACCTCTATTTACAAACCCCAAATTACTATTTCCCCATTGAACCACATTTTCTTTTTCCTTTTTTTCAATTTCTACCCCATTTTACGAAGTTGTTTTTAATTCGCAGATTCAATTTGGGTTGGTATAAAAAGGAATCGGACAAACAGAAAGCAACAACATTGGCAAATTCCATCGACTTGCTTTCATATAAAGAGATAAAAAAACTCTTTCCCAATGGATTAATTTATCGAGAAAGGTTCATGGGTCTCACAAAATCATTTGTAATTACGGAAGGAGACTGGTTGTAAATCAGAACGCTTGTTTCTGACCACGAATCACAACCCAGAAAGTGAGTAGAATTATTTTGATATCCATATTAAAAGTCCACTCCTCAATATAATTCACATCGAACTGAATTCGTTTTTTCAGATCATTCAGTCGTTTTATTTCTCCCCGATATCCATTTACTTGAGCCAATCCGGTAATTCCAGGCTTTACAGTGTGCCGAACCATAAATCGCTTCACCATTTTTTGATACTCTTGAGTATGTTTTAACATATGTGGGCGAGGCCCCACAATGGACATTTCACCCTTCAAAACATTATAGAACTGAGGCAATTCGTCGATACTCCATTTCCGCAGAAATCGACCTACAAAAGTAATCCGATCATCATCTTTAGTTGCCTGCTTACTATCGGCCTCGCTATTTTGATTCATGGATCGATATTTATGGCAAATAAATACTTTCCCATCAATACAAGTTCTTTTCTGATTAAAAAAGAGGTTGCCGGAACGTGTAAATAAAGATATTATAGCCAACAACAACGTAACCCAAGAGACAATGCCAATTAAAACAATCGACGAAAAAACAACATCAAAAACTCTTTTAATAAAACGGTTATACCATTTTGACAATGGCCCTGGATTTATTTGCACCACTGGAAGCATTCCGTAATTGACGATCTCTGCCGACTTGAATGCAAAAATGTCCAAATCGGGAATAATTCGAACTTTTAATGGGAAGTCGGATAAAATATCAACGATCTCATTTAATCGCTTCTTTGGAATAACATCCCAAGCAATATAAACTTCGCTTATATCATTACTAGACAAATAATTGTGAAGTTGCGACCAGTCGCCAATTATATTTTTCTTCTTTATTATGGTTTCATCAAAAAAGCCAAGAAGTCGATATCCATGCCACAAATTAGTGTGAAAATAACGTTCTAACTCCCTCGCTTTTGGACTATAACCCAAAACAATTACATTCTGCAAATTATAGCCTTTTTTACGATACAAAATAAAGCCATAATACAAAGCAAACTTCCATAATATAAGAACTGGAAAGAAAACAATAAAAAGATATTTAATATCACCCCGTGGGTAATACTGAAGAGGAACTGCCTGGAAATACAATAAAAAACCAACGAAAAAGAAGACAATAATTTTGATATAAGTAAAAAAAATGGATTTTTTACTGGTATTTCGATCGACACTATTTGCTCCAAACACAAAAACAAGCGCAAACCAAACAAAATTCAAGTAGATATAAAAAAGAAGATGTTTGTCCGTAAAATGATTAAGTGCCGGGTGCAGTAAAACAAAACCAAGAACATACAAAATATTGAGGATTACAAAATCACCAATTAATGAAACTATGGGTATGAAATGAGAATATTTCACGTCTTGAATTTTACAATTGTTACAAATTTAAGATTTTATTCGATCCAATACGATCCTATTTCGATGGAAGATCATTAAACAAATACATGGGACAATATAAACACAACAAAATCAAGACATTAAGCTTTTTTCTAAGACTAAGCAATAATTCTATTTTAATCCTATTATTCGACGAATATCGCTTAATTTATTCAATGCTTCTATGGGCGTTAAGTTATTAATATCCAGTTTCTTAATTTCATCCCTAATTTGCATCAAGGTTGGGTCGTCGAGTTGGAAAATACTTAACTGATATCCCTCGCGCCGTGTTCCCAAGTCTTTAACCGGTTTCGATAAGTTTTTACCTCCAATCTCCCCTTCCAGTTCCACTAAAATCTTTTCTGCCCTAGCCACAATAGAAGCAGGCATTCCGGCCATTTTGGCTACATGAATTCCAAAACTATGTTCACTTCCGCCCCGAATTAGTTTGCGGAGAAATATAATTTTATTATTAATCTCTCGAACCGAAACATTATAATTTTTAATGCGCTTAAAAGATGTCTCCATCTCGTTCAACTCATGATAATGCGTTGCAAACATGGTTTTTGGTCGATATTTGGTATGTTCATGCAAATACTCAACAATAGCCCACGCAATCGAAATCCCATCATAGGTGCTGGTTCCCCGTCCCAATTCGTCGAACAGAACTAAACTTCGCTCCGATAAATTATTCAAAATACTGGACGCTTCGTTCATTTCAACCATAAAGGTTGATTCGCCAAGGGAGATATTATCGGATGCGCCTACCCGAGTAAATATTTTATCGACGATCCCAATTTTGGCAGCTTGTGCCGGAACATAACAACCCACTTGTGCCATAAGGGTAATCAAAGCTGTTTGGCGGAGCAAGGCCGATTTACCCGACATATTGGGTCCCGTAATAATTATTATTTGCTGACTATCGGCATCCAAGAACACATCGTTTGCAATATATTCGTCACCCAATTCAAGCTGTGTCTCTATTACTGGATGTCGTCCTTGGATAATTTCCAAATCTAAGGATTCGCTCACCTCCGGTTTACTGTAGTTATTCTTCAATGCAATAGTTGCAAAGGATTGCAAACAATCTAAGCGAGCTACCAAGTTAGCATTCAGTTGAATAGAAGCTACATAATCGGACAAGGAGACTATCAAATCAGAAAACAGTTGCTTTTCAATGGATTGAATTTTATCCTCGGCACCCAAAATTTTCTCCTCATATATTTTCAATTCCGGGGTAATGTATCGTTCGGCATTTACCAGTGTTTGTTTCCGTATCCACTCTTCGGGCACTTTATCCTTATGCATATTTCGCACCTCGATATAATATCCAAAAACATTATTGAAAGCAATCTTCAACGATGGAATACGTGACTCTTGGCTGTATTTTTCTTGTAATTGATTGAGATAATCTTTTCCCGAGAATGAAATTTGTCGAAGTTCGTCGAGTTCTGCATTGACACCAGAGGCAATTACATTTCCCTTTAGGATATTGGGCGATGGTTCAGGCGTAATTTCGGTATTTATCCGTTCACGCATGCTTTTACAAAGTTGAATTTGTTCTGCAATACGCTGAAGAACAGGCTCATTTGCAACAGTACACTGCTCTTTTAAAGGTTCAAGAGCCGCAAGCGATTCGCCTAAGTGAACTAATTCGCGTGGATTTATCCGTAAAACAGCCACTTTTGAGACCAATCGTTCCAAATCGCCAATTTGCTTAATGAGATGCTGAATTGCACTGGTTTTATCGGGATTTTCAATAAACCATGTAACCACATTGAGTCGGTCGTTGATGGACTGAATCTGTTTTAAAGGCAACGCAAACCAGCGTTTAAATAGCCGTCCGCCCATGGGCGTTAACGTACAATCAACGGTTTGAATTAACGATTTCCCTTTTTCATGTAGGGCGTTAAATATCTCCAAATTACGGATGGTAAACTTATCGAGCCATACAAATCGTTCCTCATCGATGCGCGAAAGCGACTTTATGTTGCTTAAATTCCGATGATGTGTTAAATCTAAATAGTGTAAAATAACTCCGGCAGCAATTACTCCATGTTTAAACGTATCAATCCCAAATCCTTTCAACGATTGGGTTTCGAATCGTTTTACCAACGCATCGTAGGCACTACTATATTCGTAGGCCCACTCGTCGACCCCAAATGTGAAGAACTTAGAGCCAAACAATTCAACAAATCGTGTTTTTTGATCCTTTTCAAACAAAACTTCTTTAGGACTAAAACTTTGAATAAGTTTATCGACATATTCAATGGACCCTTCGGCCACAAAAAACTCACCCGTGGAGATATCAAGGAAAGATACACCGCAAAGTTGATCATCGAAATATACGGACGCTAAAAAGTTGTTTTCATGGCCATTCAGAATGCTATCATTAATGGCTGTTCCGGGAGTAACCAACTCAGTAATTCCTCTTTTAACAATTGATTTTGTCATTTTAGGATCTTCGAGTTGCTCACAAATGGCAACGCGTTGTCCAGCTCGGACTAGTTTTGGAAGATAAGCATCAAGAGCATGGTACGGAAATCCAGCTAGTTCAACGAAACTAGCCGCCCCGTTTGCCCGCTTGGTAAGGGTTATTCCAAGTATTTTAGAGGCTTTAATTGCATCATTTTCAAAAGTTTCATAGAAATCTCCAACGCGAAACAACAAGATCGCATCGGGATGCTTCTCTTTGATGTTGTAATATTGTTTCATTAATGGAGTTTGAACCGTTTTTCCTGTCATATCGCCAAAATTTTCCATAAAGATAATATTAATGAGTGGAAAATGAGACGATTCAACTAGGATGAATCCTAAATTCGACAAAGCAAACCTTGCATGGCTACAAATAGTGTCAACCTCAGAAAGCCTATTTTTCACTTGTGCTTGATACAATAGGCCCGTTATCCTTATCGGAAAGCACGCTAAATGCTGATTACCTGAACATTAAACTCAAGCTCATAGGACAAACATGTGCATTAGCATTGCAAAAAATCACATAAACAGTTGCCCTGATATCGTAATAAGAAGGGGGTTAATTCATTGTCGGCACTTCGGGAACATTAAGCCATGCCTTAAAACGATCTCCCAATTCAAAGACACACTTTTCCCACATCTCCATGGGTGAATTAAGAATTTCAAGATTTGAAATAGAGGATACAATCCATTGAGAATTCTTAATTTCTTCGTCAAGTTGTCCGGGAGCCCAACCACTGTAGCCTAAAAAAAAGCGTACTTTTTGAGTATCCACAGCTCCTGAATGCACATTTTGTTGAAGTTGTTCAAAATCACCACCCCAAAAAATTCCGGGAATCACTTCTTTTGCATCTTCAATTATGTTGCCTTCGGTATGCAAAAAATGGAGTGTATCTGGTTCCACAGGACCCCCTAAAGAGACAAAACTACTCGCATTTGGAAAATCGTTAATTAACTCCTTAATGGGAAAATGAAAAGGTTTATTCAAGACAAAACCAACCGTTCCAACCGAATTGTGCTCCACAATTAAGACCACCGATTTCTTAAAAAAAAGGTCGCGCCCAAGTGGTTCTGAAATAAGAATCATCCCCTCTTTGACTTTTTTCGGATCCTCTTTTAGTTCAAATATTTGGTTGAAAATGTCCATAACTACGCTATTTCGTTAAGAATGACTAAACAAGAAACAAAAAATATTCCTTTTTTATTGTTAATGGTACGTTATATTTTCCAATTAAGCAAGTTGTCTATTCTATATGAATGCGCTTAACCCAAATAATCCATAACAAGAAAATAGTCCCATACAAAACAATCATCGATCCATATTCGTGTACAAAATCAAACCATGAAGGATTAAAATAGATTGAAATTCCAATTATTGTTGCACGGCTAACATTGGCAAACGTCAGAACAACAAAGCCCACAAGGATGTAAATGATCTTATGTTTTAATCTTCCAAAATAAAAAAGTATGAAAAATGCAAACAGCGTTAAATGGCGAATTCCTAAACAACCATAGGCAAAATAAAAACTCCTTGTGCCGATAATAATCTGATTATCAATCAAAACCGCAGGAATAGAAAACATCTTTAAATGCCAAAGGGTGAGCTGAGTAAGCAATTCGTTGTAACGTGTTGCAAAAACAAAGTTTTCCAATCGATGAGCAATAATGGGTAAATCGCTTAATAAAATGGAAAAGAAAAGCCCCACCATAAAAGATAAAACATATCGCCATCGACGATCCTTCAAAATTTTGCGCCAAACTTCCATAAATAAAATTTATAATCAAAGATATAAAAAAAGAGGTGCAAAGTAATAAGAGTAACATTCTGCTCTAAAAATTTGATTACATTTGCATCTAATGCCATTATCAAACAAACATCTATGTCACTGTTAAACACTATTGTTTCATGGTATGGTCGAAACAGAACTGTGGAGATAAATCGGTTTCGAAAACATCCCGAAAAAACACAGCGAAACATATTTCTGGACCTTATTCGAAAATCCAATACCACCACTTGGGGTATTGAACACTCATACAAGGATATAAAGACGTATCGCGACTTTCAAAACAACGTACCACTGCAGGAATACAACGATATTAAGCCATGGATTAAGCGAATAAGAGAAGGGGAAGAGAACGTGTTGTGGCCGGGAAAAGTTGAGTGGTTTGCAAAATCATCGGGCACAACATCCGACAAAAGCAAATTTATTCCCGTTACCAAGGAGGCATTAAAAGAGTGCCATTTTAAAGGAGGGAAAGATGTTTTATCGCTCTATTCGAAAAACAACCCCAAAACTGGTGTCCTAAAAGGCAAAACCCTCACTCTTGGTGGTAGCACAAAAATCAGCAATTTCAAGAAAAAATCGTCTTACGGAGATCTCTCCGCCATTTTAATAAACAATGCTCCATTTTGGACAAGTTTTTCAAGAGTCCCAAAACCAGAATTGGCACTCATTGAAGATTTTGACGAAAAAATTAAGAGAGTTATTGAAGCAACTATCAATAAAAACATTGTAAGCATAGCCGGCGTTCCATCGTGGAATTTAGTATTGTTAAGAGAGGTGTTGAAATATACGGGTAAAACAAATATTTTGGAAGTTTGGCCAAACATGGAACTCTTCATACATGGAGGAGTCAGCTTTATTCCCTACAAAAGTGCTTATGAGGAACTTATACCGTCGTTGCAAATGCAATATATGGAAACTTACAATGCAAGTGAAGGTTTTTTTGCCATTCAAGACGATCCTGCTTCAAACGATATGTTGCTAATGTTAGACTATGGAGTATTCTATGAATTTATTCCCCTAGCAGAATTCGATTCCAACAATCCACAAACCCTAACCATTGGCGAAGTTGAACTAAACACCCCATATGCATTAGTTATCAGCACTAACGGTGGACTTTGGCGTTACATCATTGGGGATGTTGTGGAATTTACATCGCTATATCCGCACAAAATTATTATCACGGGACGTACAAAACAATACATAAATGCGTTTGGAGAAGAACTAATGGTGCACAATGCATTGGAAGCTCTAGAAGTAGCCAACTCGGCAACTAATGCAACCATAAAAGAGTTTACTGTTGCTCCAATTTTCATGAACAACAAATCCGAAGCTACACACCAATGGCTTATTGAGTTTGAAACCATGCCCGAAAATTTAACTCAATTTGCTGAAGAACTCGACAATGCCTTAAAAGCAGTAAACAGCGATTACGAGGCCAAAAGATTTAACAATAGCATTATCAAAATTCCTGAAATTGTAATTGCAGCCGAAGGGTTATTTTTTGAGTGGATGAAACAGCGAGGGAAACTAGGCGGACAAAATAAAGTTCCAAACCTATCGAACAATCGACAATATATGGACGACTTGTTGCGTATTAATAATGAAATGGTTGAGAAAGTACAAAACAATCAGAAGGTAAAACATTGAGAAATCGACCCTAAAAGACATTATCAATGATAAAAAAAGGAGTTATAACCAGTTTACTGATTTTTACAGCCTTTATCTTAAATGGTCAAAGTTCGATCAAGACCACAGAATACACGCATTGGCAAGTAGACAATCATGGATACATCTACTTGCAATCGGACCATACAATTATTAAGAAAGACAAAACTGGAAAAACAATTGCATCGTGGAACACATCAAAAAACAACGCCATATCCTCCTTTGATGCCACCAACACGTTACGCATTCTTGTCTTTTATTTGGACTCGTATCAATTTTCGTTACTCGACAAAAACCTAATCGATGTAAGTTCAAACATCGACCTTACGAGTTCAACCCTAAATGACATTAAAGCCATGTGTTTATCGGCAAAAGGTGATTTATGGGCTCTCGACAGACAAACCAATACAATTTACTCGTTGCAAAACAATCTGAATATAAATTACTCGTTCTCAATTCGTCTCTATTGCAATGCTGATGAAGTGGTGAAAATGACAGAGTATGATCAGCAGCTTTGGCTTTTGCAAACCGATGGGTCGTGGATTGTTCTCGACAGCTTTGGGCAATTGATAAAACGACATATTTTCGCGGGAATTGAAAAGGCGCAAATCTCAAGGAACGCCATCCATTTTATATCAAACGATCAACTGATTGAATACAATTTACAACTTCTTTCTCCCGACACTATTGGCACTATTAAAGAGCCAACCAAAGGATGCTATATTTACAATTCTAACCTCTATTTATTTAAGGACCAATCCATTGAAATTCTCCCAAAGCCATAGAGTTTTGATCAATACTTTTTTGAAGTGCTACGATAAAAACCGGAAAAACCAACGGTATGTTTGTTAAGAAGTTGAGTTGTCGAGGAATTGAGTTATTGAGTCGAAAAAGCCCATAATCTTCTTTCTGATCAATGTTTACTGATTACCGATCACCGTTTACCGATCACCGATTACTGTTTACCGATCACCAATTCTTCAAGCACCACCCCCTGTTTTCCTTCAATTCCCCTCAACTCTGCTCACGAATAACACCATCCCTATAAGCTTTCAGCAAAAACTCCAAATCAATAATTTGTTTTTGCAACTCTAATCCAACATCGGTATCACGAACTCGTTTTCGTTGTGCTACTCGCTCTAAAATAGTCTGGGAAGTACTTATGTCCAACTCCTCTTCAATGGCTTTCTTTTTAGATTCAAAGGGTTTGTGAGCCGCCAATATAAGACCATAAGAGTTAAATATCAAGGTATAACCAGCTATCCCAGTAATGGGTTGATAGGATTTGGACATTCCTCCATCGATTACAATTAACTTACCATTTGCCTTTACGGGGCTCTCGCCACGAGCCCATTTTACGGGTGTATGTCCGTTCACAATATGGGCACCTTTAGGATTCAACCCGAATTCCTTTAATATAAAATCGCACGTCTCTTCGGTTTCTCGCAATGTAAAATAGGCGTTTTTAATCTCTTCGTGCACCGATTTATCGGCAACTAAGTACATTTCAAATGTGGCCATTTTACTTTTCCCAAAAAGAGGAGAATCTGGACCTTGCCATAGATACCAGAAATAATCAACTTCAAAAGCATTGCAGATTCCCATCTTTCTGTTGGCAAGGGCACGACGCATAATTCGTTCAAACTTATCAATTAAGGCCTTCCCCTTATAAGTTTTGCCAAGAATTGGCATTTCGCGAAACGACCCGTCTTTATTCAACGGAATGCACCCATGAATTAACAAATTTGAATTAAAGGTCAAATACATACTTCCGTTATCAAAAAGGTATTGAACGTGTTTTTGCAACTTTTCTGCCGCCAAAAATGAACCGTTTAATCGAGCAACTACCTTTTGTTCTTCAAGGGTTAATTCATACGGATTTTTCGGATCAACCGTAGGGAAATTTGAATCTTTAAGTTCATATTTCACCGCATCAATTTCAACTGTTCCTTGCTCATAATCAACCCGATGTAATCTTTTAATGGCCTCCATTCCAAATGACGGATTTCGATCAATAACCTGTGCATCAAGTTTCCACTGAATAACACTAATGGCTTTATGCATTCGGCATATCAGTGTTTCCGAAGAGTCGGATAAATTGCAACTCACTTTTGGTTTATATGCTTTACAAGGATCATCACCATACGTTTCCATGGCAAAGGCAGCCAAAGGCAATAGATTAATTCCATAATTATCCTCAATAGTTGACAGATTATCATAACGAGCTGCCATTCGAATAACAGAAGCAATACAGGCATTGCTCCCCAACGCAGCACCCATCCACACCACATCGTGATTGCCCCACTGTATATCCACATCGCGATAATTCATTAAAGTTTCAATAATCACATCTGGGCTGGGTCCCCGATCATAAATATCGCCTACAATATGCAGGCGATCTATGGAGAGACGACGAATTAAAACACAAATTTCGTAAATAAATGCTTCGGCTCGTTTAGTTTCTATAATCGACTCAATAATAGAATTATAGTATTCAATTTTATTAACATCTGAATGGTGTTCATGCAAAAGTTCTTCAATCACATAAGAGAAGTCGGAAGGAAGCATTTTCCGAACTTTAGAACGCGTATATTTTCCACTGGCATTCCTACAAACCTCAATTAACCGGTATAAAATAATACGATACCATTCACTGGGATTCTCCTCAGTTTGGAGAATATGTTTTAACTTTTCTTTTGGATAATAGATCAGGGTCGCCAACTGGTCTTTTTCTGCTTTACGCAGATTATCCTTAAAAATATCGTTTATTTTTCGTCGAACAACTCCTGAAGCATTGTGTAAAATATGAACAAACGATTCATATTCGCCATGAATATCAGAGATAAAATGTTCTGTACCTTTAGGAAGATGGAGAATTGCTCTGAGATTTATAATTTCGGCACTCGCTTTTTGAATTGTTGGATAACGTAATGATAAAGTCTTAAGAAATCGTAGTTCAAGTTCGGTCATGGCGTTTTATTTTACAAAGTTATGGTTTGCAGTGATTAAAGCAAATGTTTGCATTTAAAAAACATTCTAGGTAGAAATAATATCTCGGAACGCTTCATTTGATTCAATTTTGAGTCGTTTTCTTAATCTATATTTGGCCATTTCAACAGCTTTTGAGGATGTGTTTTGTAATGATGCTATTTCCTTAGCCGATAAATTAAGACGAATAAGAGCCAATAATTGTAATTCACGTTGCGTTAAGTCGGGATATTTTGCACGAAGAGATACAAAAAACTGTTCATTCAACTCTTCCAACATCCGCTGAAAAAGTTTGGAGTCTTTATCAGAAACCATCTCCTGTTTTATTTTTCGCATAATCAGAGTAAGTCCCTCATTAATCTTGTCCATTCCCGAATCTTCTACCTCTTTCAATTTCTCACTAATATCTTGTAATAGTACATTCTTTGAAGCTAGAGATTGTCCTAATGCTATTAATTGCTTGTGCCGAAACTGCAACTGTTCGTTAATACATTTCTTCTCAGTCTCTGAAGCACTTAGCATTACTTTTCGCATTTGTTGTTCTGCAATCCGTAACTTTTCAGATTTAGCAGCCACTTGTTTCGCTGTTTGAATTTTATAACGCAGCCAAAAAACCAGTACTATGGCGCTTAGTACAACAAATAAAACAGTTAAAATTAGAATCGTTCGCTGACTTTTAACATTTGATTCCCGTTGCGAAAGCACTGCTAATTCTTTATTTTTCAGTTCTAGCTGTCGTTCACGTTCCGATATATTATGAATTGCCTGAAGACCAAGCAGTCGGTAATTTGAAATAATTGCATTGAGGGTATCTTGTGCAAACGCCTCTTTATCACGATAATGAAATGCATTTTCAAAATCCTTTTGACCAGAATAAATGGTCGAAAGGTGGTGAGAGGCATTTTTCAAACTCTTCCAATCGCCATTGGGTTCGGCCAAATTATAGGATTTAATGAAAAACTGCAAGGCCGATGATATACGTCCTTGAACGGCATAAACCTCTCCAACACTTATATACAAACCAGCTAATAAAGGTGACTCAGGCGCATGAGTTTCCATGCTATTTATGTAATATTCAAGGGCTTCGGTGTATCTACCCAACGAAAAATAGGTTTTCCCAATATTCTCATAATTCAAAGCAGCCCACTCTCTATTACCCATACTTTTATTAATCTTAAGTGCTGCAATATAATTGCTTTGGGCGTTTTCGATTTGGCCTTGTAGCCGATAAATTTCTCCAACATTATTAAGTGCAGCAGCCACACCTCGTTTGTAATTTATTCTTCGGCTTAAACTTAAACTTTGAACATAATAATCCAATGAGTTTTCATACTGATTTTGTTTATAATAAATCCCTCCGATGTAGTTAAGCGCCGAAATATTTTCAATCTGTGCCTTCGCCTCTTTCGATATACTAAGTGCTTGTAAATAATGAACCAGGGCTTCATCATATAAATACTGTCGGTCGAGCACAAGACCAATTAAATTATGTAACGAGGCAATGCGAGCTGAATCGCCAGCTTGAAATGCAAAATTTAATGCGTATTTAAAATCTGAGATTGCATTGGTGTACTTTTCAATACTTAAAAACGTATTTCCAGATTCAACAAATCGCTCAATATCTAACTCATAGGTTCCACCTTTGTTTGAACGGTTTATGGTATCAGAGAACTGCACATCGATACAATGAATAATATTATTCCCAAAAAATGTTTCTTTATTTATTTGCGGATCAGTACCTGCACTAAGTCTAGTACTCACAAAAGTTAAAACAAATAGGGGTAAAAAAAACATTCTCAATATCTTTAAATTCGCAAAAACGGCGAATAATCGATGTGAAGAGAAGAAAACAAGGCTATATTTCATGCAAAAGTGATTATAATCATTGAGATATAAACAGATCTAACAGTAAATTAATTTGTATTATTCAGAAATAAATATCTCATAAAGTTTCAATTTACTAAGATAGTTATTTTCTTATATCTAAAAGCATAAAAATAAATCTGTTGTCTAATTGTAGTGTTTTACTACGATGTTAATTGATTACGTATCAACTTTTTAAAATATTAATGTAGTATTTGTATATATATCAAATTATAAATTGTAGGAAAATTGTAGGAGCGTTAAAATTGCTTAATTTCACATTTGGCCGTATAATTGCAACTACGAAAAAGAAATTAAACCAATTTAACAAACATAAGATGTCTCGATTCCGCTATGAGTTGGATTCATGAGTTTGAGCACTTTCATTCAACAATTAAATTCGAGGCATCTTATGTTTAAATCAAAACAACCAGCTATGTACAAATTCCTTTTCATCTCCTTAATTTCTGCCTTAGCATTAAACTTAACGGCTCAGAATATCCCTTCCGTTGAGATAAAAACAATGTCAGGTAAAACATTTAACACAGCAGACCTCACAAACAACGGGAAACCCATTGTAATTAGCTTTTGGGCTACTTGGTGCAAACCTTGCGTTAAAGAACTTTCTGCAATTCACGAAAACTATATCGACTGGCAAGAAGAGACTGGAGTAAAGGTCATAGCCATCTCAACGGACGATTCAAGAAGCATGTCGCGCGTTGCGCCCTATGTAAATTCTAAGGGATGGGATTTTGAGGTTTATTGTGATCCCAACGGAGAATTTAAGCGTGCAATGAATGTTGCCAACGTCCCCCACACATTTCTGCTCGACGGGAATGGAAAAATTGTGTGGCAACACACGAGCTATATCGATGGCGACGAAGAGGAACTCTTTGAAAAAATCAAAGAAATTAAATAATGTAAACACATAATGCTTATCCGCTAATTATATTACAATTCTAAATGGCCGCACTTGGCAAATTACATCGTAAAATCCAACCTGCGGCCATTTATTTTCTTAACACACTCATTAAAAATCATGCGAAAGATAGTTTACAGTTTGGCACTCGTTTCAATTGCGTTTTCGAGTCTATTTTCACAAGAAGAGGATGAAAAAAAAGGTCATTTTTCAGGAAACTTTCAGATTGACGCACAAACCTACATGGAGGACACCATAACTGGTGCCGATAAAGCACCCGAAATAATGCTCATGAACAGTTATGCCAATCTACGTTACACCTATGGCAAACTTACGGCAGGGTTGCGTTTTGAGTCTTACCTTAATACTTTACAAGGAATTTCGAATGCATACGATGGAACTGGAATTCCCTATAAATTTTTTAATTATAAAAGCGACGAACTTGAATTTACCGTTGGTAACTTCTACGAGCAATTTGGAAGCGGAATGTCGCTGCGTGCCTACGAAGATAAAACATTAGGAATCGACAATGCTTTTGAGGGTGTACTCGTAAGACACAATCCACATAAAGGAATTTACCTGAAAGGACTGGTGGGAAAACAAAGACTATTTTTCGATTTAGGACCCGGTATAGTTCGTGGTGCCGATGCAGAGATTCAACTAAACGAAGCCTTTAAACTCGACAGTGTAGAAACCCAAATTACATTGGGAGGTAGCTTTGTATCGAGATACCAAGCCGATCGAAATCCAATATTAAAACTCCCTGAAAACGTGGCTATTATGGCAACGCGACTATCGGTTCAGCGCGGAGGATTTTCAATAGTATCGGAATATGGATATAAAATAAATGACCCTTCAGCCGACAACCTAAACAACTACCAACCTGGGCAAGCTATTATGTCCGACATCTCCTTTACAAAAGGGACCTTTGGAATGGTTGTAGGAGGAAAGTGGTTAAACAACATGAGTTTCCGCTCAAGTCGATCAGCACAAAACAACGATTTAATGCTAAATTACCTTCCCGCAATATCCAAAAATCATATCTATAGCCTTCCGGCGATGTATCCTTATGCCACACAATTAAATGGAGAAGCTGGAATTAAGGCGGAAATTTTTTATCGTTTAAAACCCAAAACACTTCTTGGCGGAAAATACGGAACTCTTATCACACTAAATTACAGCCGAGTACAAACCATAGACACAACAAACCTTCCCATGTTGGACTCAATTCGTCCCCATTGGAATAGATACGAAACCTCTTTCCTAAGTATTGGAGATGAGCGATTGTACGAAGATATTAGCATCGACATTCAAAAGAAATTATCAAAAAGAGTGAAAAGTTTTTTCTCATTGCAATATTCGGCCTACAACCGCCAGTATATTGAAGGGAAAGACGGAATGATTGAAGCCTTTATATTTGTTGGAGACATGACTTTTTCGCTTAAACCAAAACACGCACTTCGTGCCGAGTTACAATTCCTTTCGACTAAACAGGATTATGGCGATTGGGTTACCGCAGCCTTAGAATATACCGTATCACCCCATTGGTTTGTGGCTCTAGTGGATCAATACAACTTTGGCAACAGCGATTCAGACAAACAACTACACTATTATATGGTAAGAACTGGATATACAAAAGGGGCAAATCGAATTCAAATTGGCTATGGTCGTCAGCGTCAAGGCGTTATATGTATAGGCGGAGTTTGCCGCATGGTCCCCGCATCCACAGGATTCAATATTTCCATATCAAGTACGTTCTAATAGTTCGATTATTAAAACTTCAACCATGAAAACGAATACAATTCTACTTACAATATTAATCGCACTCCTCGGTATTGGATTCAACGCATGCGATAAAATCGAAGGAAATCCATACGAAACAATCCAAGATACAGGCACAACCATCGACGGCGACACGGTAAAAAGAGTACTTTTGATTGAATTTACAGGTCATCGTTGCACAAATTGCCCACAAGCACATCAGCAGTTGCAAATATTATCGGAAACATATGGAGAAAGAATAATTCCCATTGCAATTCATTCGGGATACTATTCAGATACAACCACAACCTATCCAACCAATTACACAACCCCATTTGGAGACAATTTAACAACCTTATTAAATATTGATCTATACCCCAGAGGAGTTGTTGGATCGTTGAACAAAGATGCGCAAAAACCACTTGCAGAGTGGGCCGAAGCTGTTGCCATTGAAAAAGATATACCCACAACCATGGCAATAAACATTGAGAGTTCAATTGAAAACAACACGGTAATTTCGAAAGCCACTATAACCAATACAAAACCGGAAATAGCCTTAAACGATTTAAAACTATATGCTGTTTTGGTAGAGGATTCGGTGGTAAGCGCACAGCTAAACAATGGTCAATTAATTACCGATTATGTTCATAACCATGTAGTTCGTCACGGATTTACATCTCATTTGGGTGAGCCATTTGTATTAAATAGCGAAAGCAAATTTATTTATAATTTCCCTGTTGCAATTCATAGTTCATGGCGAGCAAAGAAACTTTCCGTGGTGGTTTTTGTTACTTCCGAAGAGAACAAAATTATCCAAGCCGCCTATAAACACATTGAATAAATCCAAATTATATCCTTCATAGATAAAGGGCATAATATTTGAAATGAACTGTAAGACAATAAACTTATATACTATGAAAAGAAACTTACTAGCAATTCTGACCGTGATGATGGGTTATTTTACCGTTAACGCCCAATCGATCGAAGTTTACACAACAAGAGACGTTTTAGTTTTAAATAACTCCGAAACAACCACTTTTGGTTACACTTCGGACGAAATGGTTGTGGAGAGTTTTAAAATTAAAAACATTTCAACATCAACAATATCAGTTAAAGTGCGAAAACAAGTGTTAGAAACACATGGAGAATCCGTTTCAACATTTTGTTGGGGAGTTTGCTATCCTCCATATATCAATGAAAGCACCCAACTTGTAGAGGTTGCAGCAAATTCATTTGCAGTAGGAACACTTGATGTTGAATTAATGCCCGACAATAACAGTGCTGGCGTAAACCGAATAGCCTATACTGTTTTTAATGAAAACAACCCCAATGACAGCGTGCGATTTATAGTAAATTTCGACATTTTATCATCTACTCCAGAAGCGTTGGTTGCAGAGTTTAAACTCTATCCAAACCCAACATCGGGAGAGTTAACAGTCTCGGGAGGCGAAGGAAAACAACTCGCCATTTACAACGCCATTGGACAAAACATGGGAACATACACCCTAACTTCCAATGATGAAAAGATAGACACAAATTCATTGAAAAACGGAATCTACATGGTTCTTTTATCAGAAAATGGAAATACAATTTCGACCCGAAAACTGATTAAGCAATAAACTGACTATCAATACTTTCAAAAAGGGGCTTTCTAAAATGCACTGCAATCTAGGTTAAGGTGTGAACATAGAAAGCCTCTTTTTTATTGCAAAAAAAACGGAAAGATCTCCCCTTTCAAACTTTAAATACTTTATAACTTTACTCCCCCCTACTCCTTCACCATTCCCAACCGACCCGTAACCCGCAAATATTGTGTTTCCTTTACTTTAAAATCGGTTTTCGCCTCAATTAGATCACTAAATACTTGTTGCCATTGAGTTTGAGCAATTAGCAAATCGGTCATGAGTTCAGCTCCCAACTCGTAATTATCCTTCGTCAAACGTAGATTTTCATCGGACTGAACAAGGGCTTTTTCAGCCATCTTAATCCGCATAAAAGCGTCTTGCAAATTAAATTTAGCTTGTTCAATCTCAAGTTGCAAAAGCTGCGTATTCTTCTCCAACTCCAAAATCTTTATCTCTTTCGATAGTTTGGCCGAACGACTTTTTTGTACTCCTTCGCCCCAATGGAAAAGCGGTATTTTTAGAGAACCCATTATATTAAATCCATTATTATCCATACTTTGATCGCCAAATTTAATGCCGCCCAAGAATGAATATCCAGCACTAACGCCCATGGTTGGCAGGAAATCGGCCCGGATTAATTTAATTTGCTCTTCTTCCATGGCCACTTGATGCGACATTAGTTGAAATTCGGGACGTTGCTCAACATTTTCGTTGCCAAAACTTGAAAAAAGTTGGTCGGAGCAATCTACAACCGTATCGGTTAACACTAGTTTTGTTTCAAACGGCAACCCCACAACCCTACAAAGCGACATCCGCGTAAGTTCCAAACCGCTTTTTGCTTTTTGCAAATCAAGCGTTGCGTTGTTGAATTTCACTTGCACCTTCAACAATTCGTTTTGATGCACCAAACCACTTTCAACGCTATTTTTCACAAAAGCTACAAGGCTATCGAGCATCCGAACAGCAGTTTCGGCCAGCCGAACTTTTTCACGCACCGAAACATAGAGCCAGTAGGATTGATCGGCTTCGGCTATGGTATTGGATTTTTGCAATTCAATGTTTTGCGTCGCCATTTCGCAACCAATATTCGCCATTTTATTCGCCGCTATAATTTTCCCACCAGTAAATAGGGGCTGTTCAATATTTACACCAGCCATATAAGCTCCTTTAAGACTAAGTTCAAGGGGCAAATAAGCATACATATTAAATACCGGATTCCCGTCAGGTCCCATTACAGGATAGCCATTTGATGGATCAATCATAACATTTGGCACTAGTTGTCCAGTTGTTGGATCGGGGACAAATGTAGGCATATAAATATCCTCCTTAAACTCATTGGATAAATAGGCAACAGTGGCACTGCCAGAGAGCGAAGGTAAATATAGTGTCCGCATTGCCTTTGTTTCAGCCTCTGCTTTTTGCAGGTTCTTATCGGCAATTTTTAGGTTCTGATTTTGTTCTAGGGCCATTTCTCTGGCGCGTTGCAAAGAGATCACTTCCTGTCCATTGAGATGGAACGACAGCATTAGGATGAGAATCAAAAGGGATATGATGGGTTTCATAATAATTATTTTTTTATTTTATTTCAGTAGAGACATAATGTCTTATCTCTCCACAGATTTATTTATTGGTTTCTGGATTCACATGATAAAACACTGCATACAAGATGGGGACAAATATTAATGTAATAACAGTTCCCACAAGCAATCCGCTTATCACGGCAACGGCCATACTGCTATACATTGGATCAAAAAACAGGGGCATCATTCCCAAAATAGTGGTCAACGAAGCCATAATTACAGGACGAGTTCGCGAAATAGTAGCATGAACTATGGCGTTGTATCGTTCCATTCCACCGCTTATCTGATTATCGATTTCGTCCAATAACACAATGGAGTTTTTTACCAACATTCCTATTAAACCAAAGGTTCCGATAATTGCAATAAAGGTATATGGTTGTCCAGTGAGAATCAATCCAGGAACAATTCCAATTATGGCCATGGGAATACATAACAGTACAATGAGTGGACGTTTGTAGTCGTTAAACAATAAAATTAAGACAAACACTATAATCATAATAGTAATTGGCAAGTACCTAAAAATATTTTTAAGAGCTGCGCCTTGCAATTCATATTCCCCCATCCATCGCAAACTATACCCTTCGGGCAGAGAAATTGCTTCAACCTCTTTTAGAATATCTTTCCGCATCAGTGCCGGACTATATCCATCTTGTGGTTCGCATTGAACCTCGATGGCTCTTTTTCCATCCACTCTTAAAACAACTTGTTCCTCCCAAGCCATGCTGACGCTTTTAGTAACCGAACTCAGGGGAATAGATCGAATCACCTCACTTTTAATCTGATCCATGGATGTCATTCCGTACAACAAGCCCGTAATGGCATTTTGGTCGATAGCATCGATATTTGGGAGCATATTCCAAACCGGAATATCATTCAGATCTTCTATTTTTGATCCGTCGCTATTTCGCATCTTCAAACGCATTTCGAGCGGAGTAACTCCGTCGTAAACAACGCCCAGTGGAAGACCTTCGGTGGCCGATAAAAGCGCATAACTAATGTCGGATCGATTTGTGCCATTCCTACGAGCGGCATCCATAGAATATTGAGCCTCAATGGATTTCCCCATGGGTTCCCAGTTGCTGGAAATGGTAGGTTTATCGGAATAGGGACTTCGATGCATTATCGCTTCAACTTGTTGACTGAGTTGACGCAATATAGCTGGATCGGGACCTAAAAACTGGGCTTCAACCGTGTGACTGGCTTTTATGGAAAGATTATATTTCCGAATACGAATGTAGGCATTGGGATAGTTATTTCGCAGATACTCCTCAAATTGAGGTTTCATGCGAATCATTGTTTTGTAATCTTCAAAATTGACAATCACCTCTCCGTAATGGTCGGCAATCTCGCCCATGGGACGAACCAAACAATACCGTGTTGGCGACATTCCCTGACTTGTTGCCACCATTTCAACCTCCTTGAAACTCAACAAATAGTTGGTTATTTCAGCCAAATCTTCTTGAACCGCCTCTGGAGTAGTTCCGTAGGGTAACTTATATTCAATGTACGCCTGATCATAATTAAAATCGGGAAAAAATGTCTGTTTTACATTCTTAAAATTATAGGCAGCAATAGCTAATACTACCGTTGCTAAAATGACGGTACCCGTTTTGTGATGTAGGAAAAAAACCAACGCTTTCCGAACCGCTTTAAACATGAACCCATCATATGGACTCTTATTTTTTTTCTTGGGGTTTATTTTCAAAAACATGGCTGAAAAGAGGGGAACTTGCGTCAAGGCTAGAATCCAACTAATTATCAGCGAAATACAGAGGACAACAAATAAATCGTGCACATAGGTTCCAGCAGTATCTTTGGACAACACCGCAGGAAGGAAAGCCGCTACAGCAATCACTGTTGCACCAAGAAGAGGCCATGCTGTTCGTTTTGCGGGTTGAGTAAAACTGGTTTTCCGTCGGCCTTTGGTTTGCAAATCGACTAAAATCCCGTCAATGACCACAATGGCATTATCGACCAACATTCCCATGGCTACGATAAATGCACCGAGCGAAATCCGTTGTAGTGTACCATCAGCCAAGAGCAGGAATGGGAATGTTGCCAAAATGGTTAAAAGAAGTCCGCCACCAATAATAAGTCCGGAACGCAATCCCATGGTCAACATCAAAACCACAACTACAATAAGAACCGACATGATTAAATTAATCATGAAATCATTGATGGAAGTATTGACAACATCGGGTTGAAAGAATACTTTAGTAAACTCATAGCCAACAGGTAATGTTTGTTTTAGTTCTACAAGTCGGGCTTCGA
>JAQVXQ010000122.1 GCA_028709085.1 Salinivirgaceae bacterium
CATTGTGTCTCTACAAATATCAAAAAAAAAAAAACGATTTCACCAAACCTTTCGTCAAAAAAAACAAATATTTATTCATCTATTGCATTAAACAGGTGAATTTTAGGGAGTGTTTCAATCATGTAATTGTGGAACTACGCCTCCTTTGCGATTAAAATCAATAATTTTTGTTCATATTACGTTTAATATATATTGTAAAACATGTCGCCTGCGCATCGAACTGTTTTTGTTCAATAAATATTGAACCCTTTCAGTACATGGATTTCTGAACAAAAAACATGAATTTTGCTGTAATTTCAACGTATGTTAACATTATTTATTTTTAAAATAATGGGTTTGTAGAGACGCAAAATTTTGCGTCTCTACGGGATAACTATATCATGATACGGAGCATCGGCTACTATTTTTCTTTGTGTAACTTTGTGTGAATATTTCGTGTAACTTTGTGTAACAACTATTCCATAAAAAACACGAAGAATACAAGGAGAACAGAACCCGATATGAAAAACCATGCTAGAAATAAGTCAAAAATCAACCAATAATACAAATAAAAACAACATGAAATTACTATTCCCAAAACCCTTAGTTCCTGGAAAACTTATAAAACGCTATAAACGCTTTTTAGCGGATGTAACGTTGGAAACGGGCGAAATTGTGGTTGCGCACTGCACCAACTCTGGATCCATGAAAAGTTGCATTGAAGAGGGTGCCGAGGTTTATCTAACTCATGTTAACGACCCAAAACGCAAAACCCAATATACTTGGGAAATGATAAAAATAAATGGCAACTGGATTGGCATTAATACCATGATGCCCAACATGATAGCCCACGAATGGGTAAAAAAGGGAATTATTCCAGGATTTGAAAAATTCACCAACTTCCGCCGCGAGGTAACGTACGACGATAGCCGATTTGATATTATGGCAGAGAACGATAAAGAGCGATGCTTTATCGAAGTGAAAAACGTGACCATGAAAGAGGGCGATTTTGCTCGTTTCCCCGATGCTAAAACCACCCGAGGACAAAAACATTTGCAGACGCTCATTAAAGTCAAGGAGAATGGAATGAGAGCCGTAATGCTCTACATTATACAACGAACGGATGTTGATACATTTGCTCCAGCTTGGGATATCGATCCAATTTATGGTAAACTTCTGGTAGAAGCCCATGCTGCCGGAGTAGAGATAATTGCTTTTCAAGTGAAGGTTTCACCAGAGGGGTTTTCTCCTATGGGGATTATGCCCGTTGATTTGGCTCATTAAGGCAGTCTTTGTAAGAAAAAACGTTTCCCAAAAACCAATTGATTTTCAGGAAACGTTCATTAGTTAAGTTTCAATTCCAGTGAATTGTTATTTCTTTACTACTTTCGAAACGGTTGTCTCAGAATTTGTTCGAACTTCGATGAAGTAAACACCATTGCTGAGCTCTGACAAATCGACAGAAACATTGTTTTCGCCACCAAAAGAGAGGCTCTTTTCAACACGACCATCGAGACCAAACACAGTTACCGATTGAATATTTTGCTCCGTTACGCAAACCCTGATGTTTCCATTGGTTGGGTTTGGATAAACACGTACCGCATTTGGATTTCCTTCGCCTTGGAAACCATCAATCATCACATTTGGATTGCGTGTATATTGCACTAAATAAGCGTGCACACGATAAAATGGTTCTGTGTGTGAACCATTATTGTATCCGGTATTTAAAAGATTGGTGTAGTCGGCCAACACAAAGTCGAGGTCGATATCTTGCCCGGCTGTAAAGTGGTCTTGCAAATTAAATTCCCATGGTTGAATATCTTGACCTGGACACCATCCGGCACGTGCATATTGCCATGTTCCACTTTGTGGCGAACAGGGATTTACATTACAATCGGCTTTCCACAAGTGCATTGGGAACGTTTCTGCACCATCGACCCAAAGGTGATGGGTGAATTCCGAAAACTCGGCAGCATTATTTGTATTGGCTTGTCCGTGACCTGAAACGGTCATCCGAACTTTGGCAGCATCGGTTTCGGGCAAAACAGGCAGGGTAACTTCAGGGAAATCGTAGGAAATTCCAGGATCGCCATAAACCCAATAGTCGGTGTTCCAAAGTGGATCGAGTTTGGTTACAAAGTAAGGAGGTTCGCCTTCGGTAAATTCAAAAGTCATATCAACCAACCATCCTGATGCTCCCCACACCCGAATAATGCTTTCAAAGACTGCTTTTCCCTGCAACAATGGTTTAAAGTCAGTGAGATCATATATCCAACCGCCACAAGCCTTTCCATAAGGGGTTACGTATCGCATAATTTCGAAGGCCAGACCATCTTTCTGAATGTAGAGCATTCCGGGTTGATCCCAAGGATCGCAACCTCCTGATGGACAGCGCAGATCGAGCGAAAGCGTAATTTGGGAATATTTCGAAAGATCCTCGGGCATATACACTGTATTGAAATGGGTTTGACCGGCGGAGCCAAAATTATGTTGAACACCGTTGTACAAAACAAATGTATTTGTTTGAGTTATGGTGGAAATCAACGTGTCGTTGGCAGCATTTCCGTCGTCGGCAATGGTCACCCAAGTTTTAAGGGCAACTTCGTCGAAGCTACTTAAATCAACCGAATTCGGAAACGCAAAGACTCCGGTACTAAATGCTGATAATGATTCATTTACGGTGCATGTAACAATTTCACCGTTGTTAATTTGATACGCCATTTCAAATTCCGAAACATCGCTGGTAGAGAAGTTTTTCACATCCAATTTAATGTACTCTTCGGCAGTAAATCCAACCCCAATTACCGATGGAGAGGCAATGCCAAGAACACCCAAATCGGCTCCCGGAGGAGTAAATCCTTCAACCCAAGGGTTATCTCCAAAATTGAGCAATGTTCCGTTGTTTGCATTGTCGGTAGCATCTGTCAAAACCGTTCCCGTTCCTTCGTTCATATTCCAATAGGCAACCAATCCTGGTTCGTTTCCGGCGAGTTCGATGGTCATATTATCGCGAATTTCCATTTCATTGCGTGCCACATTCCAGATGCGAATTTCGTCCATTGCACCATTAAAAAAACGTCCCGGCCATGTTGGATTATCGCCAAGATTCATCACAACACCCGTTCCTAATGTCAACGATCCTATGGCATCGATTGAGGATTGGACGATTCCATTCACATAAATCTTCATGGAGCTTCCATCATAAACAGCTGCAATATGATACCAACTATTTAAACCCAAAATTGGGGTTGTCTGAACTGCCTTCCATGATTCATTTATGGAATGATTGAATTCAATACGACCATTCTCCCCAACGGTCAAAGCATACCCTTTGTCAGGATTTGTTCCCTGCTTGCTAATAAGGCAGGCTCCCCAAATACTTCCAGCCCACTGCTTGGCATTGATCCAAATCTCCAGTGTCATTGCTTCGGTGGGATTGAGTGTTGCATTGTCTAAAATTCCTACTTTGTCGTTGATGCCGTCAAAGTCGAGGGCATAGTTCTGTGCTTGCAAATTGCTGGTTAACACAAAGAGCCCCAAAAGTGCGATGAAAAGTTTACGTTTTTTCATAATTGGGTAGATGTTATTGGTTTACAATGAGTTTAATGGTTTCCGAGCGGTCGGAGTGGCCAATTCGAACGAAATAAATTCCATTGCAAAAAGTCTCTATATTAATTGATTGGTGATCCGACACTACTCTTTTTTGAATCAAAGTACGTCCCGAGGCATCCATCAAAGTAATATGCGCATTTTCCGCATTTTCAATTATCACAACATTCGATGCCGGATTTGGATAGATTTTCATCTGTGAACGCACAACATTCTCAACATCAAGCGGTGTGGGTTCTGTTGAATATCCAATTGCATAATATCCTGAAGTTAAAATTAAATCGTTAAAGATCAAGTTGTCGGCAAAAACAGTGTTTGGATAGGCTATTGCGATGTAATTGGTGGTCAGATTTGGACGATAAAGCAATGCGTAGTGGCTGGCATCTTGAGCTGAGGGGAAAGCTTCTCCTCCATCGGCAGTTTGGGTCAGATTAATAAAAACATCCGAAACAGTATGTCCACTTCGTGTTACGTACCATTCGCGTCCCGACCGTTTAAAACCGTTTGGAGCATCAACCGGAATATTTGAAACAGAAACGCCGTTGGCATCTGTATGAGCAAACAAAATGTATTTATGGAACTCTTTGCGGCCAATTTCAGCAATAACAGAAAATCCATTTTCAGTAACTGCATAATTGTATTCACTTCCAGTTTTACCAGACCAAGCAGCAGTAGGCTCAAGCAAGTTATACATCTGCAGGTCGCCAACCGGAGCATTTGAATTTGCCCACGACCAACTGTTATCCTGCGAATTCTGCAACGTTCCGTGATTGTTATTGCCTGACATATCGGGAACAATGGAATCGTGCGCCGTATTAAAATTGTAGTAGGCAACCAATCCGGGTTCATTGCCTTGCAACTCTTTGTGAATCAGACTTTTTATTTGATTCCCAGTGTGTGCCGTATTCCAAATCCGAACTTCGTCGAGTGTTCCATAAAACTGATATGCATGAGAATCCCATGGTGCAGAGCCAATTACCAATTGGGCATCGTTTGCAACAATGGGCGTTGCAGGAAAAACTTGAACTTCGCCCACCAAATTGCCATTTACGTAATCGCGAAGCATTCCAGAACTAATAGAATAGGTAGTGGATAAATGGACAAACGCCGAATCGAGTTGAATTGGTCCCGACGAGGCATATGGAATTGTCTGTGTTGCAGGATTCCACACTTCGGTATAGACATTTAGGTTCTGATAACCAATAACATATCCATTGTTAAAGGTTGAGCCGTCGGAGCCCACTTTGCCAAATACTTTGCGATTTTCGCCAAACGTGTAGGCACAAACCCACATCTCCAACGTCATTTCGCCACCTACATTCAAAATCGGGTTATTGCCACACAGTATGTGCAGTGCAGGAGTATTATTGATATTCCACTGGTCATAGTCGATATGCCAGCATTTTCCTGAGGAATTCTGAGCTTGTGAGTTGCCAGCAATGGCAAGACTAGCAAGAAGAAGAGAAAAAATGTATTTGTGTTTCATAAGAATGTGGTTAATTATTAATTTTCGCCCATCCACCACAATTTTGTAATTGCAATGTCGGCTCCTTGTAAAAGCAAAGCATCATTATAATTGTTTCGATTCAAGGTAACTTCGCTATTTGGATAAGGCATTCGTAACGGAAAAACCGATCGGTCGATGGGATTTCCCACAAAATCTTTCAAAACCGGGAACCCCGTGCGGCGATATTCAGCATAGGCCTCATACCCTTGCTCGTAGGCAAAAGAGAGCCATTTTTGGGTAATTATCTCCTCCAAATCGGCGGATGGTAAATTCTGAATATAGCTACTGATTTCGAGTTCGGTAATAACTTGTTGGTCCGTAGCGTGTCGATTATAAAACTCCATATTTGCTCGTACTCCACGCGCCAAAAGCTCGTCGGCAGAGGTGCTCCAAAGCCCATTCAAGGCAGCTTCGGCTTGCAAAAAGCAAACCTCGGAATAGCTCATAAAAACTCCTGGGGTGTTGTTGTGCAGAAACCAACTTCCAATTTGGCAGATATCGCCCCACTCGCCCGACACTCCAATGGTTGCATTTAAGTTGTAATTGCTCCATGCTTCGTTATTATTGGGTAATAAATTGGGTACTCCTTTGTAATTTGGGATAAAGGGCAGGAACGATAGCGGTGCTTTCTCAAAATAGATTTTCACCCGTGGATCGTTGCGCGATGTGGTCAAATCAACAAAGAATTTCGATGGATTGTTCTGATTCGTTGATTCGTTGCGCGACATGGTCTCCCATAAATGATTTTTCACCACCGAGTTAAACGGAAAAATGGCTGATTCGCTGTTATGTGAAATCATGGGTTGGTTGCTAAGTTGGTTCACGATATCGCTGTAAATTCCAGGTTCAACTTTGTTGATTCGGGTTGCCAACCGCAGCAAAAGGGAGTTTCCAAAGGCAATCCACTTATTCATATCGGCACGGTAAATGAGATCGGCCGATGGTTCAAAAAAGGGTTTTGTGTCGTCGAAAGCATTTATGGCGGTGTGTAGTTTCTGAATCATCCCCAAATAAGCATCGCGCTGAGAATCGTAAGCTGGCGACAAGTTCAAATCCGAAATGCCTTGCAACGCTTTTGAATAGGGAATTGCACCCCATAAATCGGTGATAATCTGAAAGATATAAACCTGAAGAATTTGAGCTGCTGCTTTCATATTGGACAATTGCGGATCCTGATCGGCCATATTTACAATTTCTTGAGCATTCGACAAGGTATTGGTGTATTGTTCGCGCCAGTATACGTCTTTCCCCGACGGAATATCGTATTCGCGTCCCGGCTCAACGCCGCCACGGGTAGCCATGTACATTGTCCAATTCATGAGTCCCCACTGTTCAAGATTCACATCCGAATTGTAATTCCCTGCACCTTGCTGCAATACATATCTGAAAAGACTATTTGGATTCGTAGTCAGCGGTTGATCGGGATTGACGTTAAGTTCAGCAAGATCGCGAACGCATCCCGAACCGAAAAGTATAATTATAATCAATAGCACGCTACGGAATGTTCGTGTTATCGCTATTTTTAGATTTTTTGGTGTTCGCATAATGACAAGGATTAAAAATTGACATTTAATGAAAATCCAACGCTCTGTTTATTGGGATAGGAATAGAGTTCATAGCCCTGCCCGTTTCCATTGGTATGCGATGTTTCGGGGTCGATATTGGGCACATTTTTATACATCAGCCACAAATTGCGCCCATAGAGCGATATGGAAGCCGATTTTATAAAAAGATTCGTTAACATTGATTTCGGAAGTGCATAAGTAAACGTCAGCTCGCGCAATTTCACAAAACTGGCATCATACACAAAAGGTTCGTGAATTTCGTTGGTCCAATTGGAATACTGATCCCAATAACGCTCCGGATTTACGTATGTTTGATTGGGCATTCCGCTCACATCAACCCCATTGATAATGGTTCCGGGAGCATAAGTGCCTTCGGCAAGATATCCACCCGTAGCAGTCCAATTTGGACTCGAAACCCCAGCCTCTTCACGCTGTTGTTCAGACAAATACCAAGCATCACGCCCTTCGAGCGTTTCGGCAAAATTCCCAGAATAACCGTAGCCATACATGTTAGTTCCGGCAAAGATTTTGCCACCAATGCGCGCATCAATCAAAAACGAAAACGAAAAACTCTTGTATTTAAAACCATTGTGAAACGACATTGAGAAATCGGGATTCACATTTCCCAGCACCTGTGGAGTATTGTTGCGGAGATACATTCCGTTTTCGTCCAGAAGTTTGTTGCCATAATTATCGCGCTCAATGGCATAACCCACAATATCGCCGTAAGGATGCCCCGGACGAGCCTCGATACTCAAATTCCAATGCTCCAAAAGTTGCAAATTCTCGAGTCCTTCGGTGAGTTCCAGCACCATCGACTTGTTTTTGGTGTAACTAAGGGTTACCTCCCAACTGAAATTTTTACTTTTCACAGGAACGGCACGCATCTGAATTTCCACGCCTTTGTTTTCAATATTTCCGGCGTTAATGAGTGCTGTTGTACTCCCCGAAGCGTGCGAAATATCGGCAGGAACAATCTGATTTTCAGCATTATTCTTATACCATGACATGTCGAATATAAGTCGATTCATGAAAAAGTTGATATCGGCACCCAGTTCATAGGATTTAATCTTTTCGGGTTTCAGGTTTTTGGGTGGAACTTGATTTGAAATGTAGGCAATATCCCCAAAAATATTACTCACCGTATCAACAAAGAAAGTTGGGTCGAGCTGATACGGACGTGTGTCGTTACCCACTTGTGCATAGGAAGCGCGGAGTTTCCCAAAGGAGAATATCTGCTCCATTTTAGGAGAGCAATTCAGTAGTTCCGAAAAAACAAAACCCATGTTCACCGATGGATAAAAATAGGAATTGTTCCCTTTGGGAAGCGTCGAAGACCAGTCGTTTCGTCCGGTAATATCGAGAAACAGAAAGTCTTTATACTCCAACTGCCCAAATGCGTAAAGCGAATTTAACGCCTTTTTGTTCACCGGAGTTTGGTGAATATATGGATTATCGACACTATTATCGATGGTATAAAGTCCAGGCACACGCAATCCGCCTTTGGTGTAAGCCGTGTAATAGTCGGCATGTTGCACCATGGCATTACCTCCGGCATTTAGAGAGTATTTAATATCTTCGGTAATTTGATTTTTGAACGTAGCCAAAAAATCGCTATTAATTAAAAACTGATTGGTCTTATTTTCGCTAAATCCGCCCTGCGACGAGGTTAACGAACCAATGGGATCGCGTTGCTCGAAATTGAGAATCGAGAAATCGGGCGCAGTTCGAACCACAAAACTGAGGTTCTCGCTGGGATTCCACAATGCGGAAACATTTCCAAAAATGCGGTTTTTGGTATCGCCATTGTATTTATATGCCGGCACGTAGTACGGATTGCCATGCCATGCCCAATTCATGTACCAAGTTTGCTCATTACCCAGTGAATCGACCATAAAATCCTCCATGGATTGGTTGCTTATATTTCGGGGCATCTGGATGTAATTTCGGTTGGGATTCTCTTTGGAATCGGACAAACCAAAACGATTTTTCACCTTTTGCCCGGCAAAAGCAACATACGAGGCGATGATGATTTTCTTTGTAACCCTACTGTCGATATTCAATCCCAAGTTGATGCGATTAAAGGTTGATTTATCAATAATTTCTTGGGTTCGCATATCGCTGGCCGAGAATCGCAACGCCGTATTTCCCAAATTTCCCTCCACCGAAACACTCTGGGTAAGCGCATATCCGTTGCGATAAAAATCCTTGTAATTGTTGGGTTGTGGTGAATAGGTTCGAGTAATTCCGTCCCAATCGACAATGGTATCGCCGGTCATGCGCGGACCCCAACTTCCAAACGAAGAGGCACTTCCAACGTTATACACTGGGATTCCGCTGCTGTTAATAATATACGGTGGATTGTATTTTCCGTTGCGACCGGCGCCAAACTCATTTTGCAAATCATAATGAATGTACGCCCTGTCGATGGTTGTGTTTTGGGAGAAGCTTACGCTGACTCCTTTTCTCTTGCGATTTCCTTTTTTAGTGGTGATAAGAATAACCCCGTTTGCAGCTCGTGAGCCATAAAGTGCTGATGCACTGGCACCTTTCAACACTGAAATGCTTTCAATATCGTCGGAGTTAATGTCCGAAATTCCGTTTCCGTAGTCGCGACCACCCCAAGTCTCTTCGGAATTTGAAGTGGTATTATTCTCAACAGGAACGCCATCGACCACTACCAAAGCATTGTTATCGCCTGAAAAAGAGCTATTTCCAC
>JAQVXQ010000123.1:0-8037 GCA_028709085.1 Salinivirgaceae bacterium
ATTTTTTTAGCAATCTCAATAATTGTTGTTTTAGGTTCTTTTTGCATTAAAGACAAAATTATATCTTTTCTATCGGTGTCATTATCGGTGTCATTATCGGTGTCATTTATCTTATTCGCATAAACAATCGTTCTAAATCCAGATTGAAAATCCTCGAATAGAGGCGTTTGTAAATTATAGGCTTTAAATGATTTAATTATTCGTGAAAAGCCGGAACCGTATTTTTCAATCAATTTTATCTCCTTAAAAAGTGCTGCAATTTTTAAATTTCGGATTTCTGAAACATATTCTCCCGAAAATATTTTATCAATAGTTATATTATCGGGCAATTTACCCGGATTATAAAATTCAATTCTATCGTTATATATTTTAATGGACGAAGCTCCATAGTGTGTATAATCACGATGCACAATCATATTAATCACTATTTCACGTATTGCCATTAATGGATATTGCCATCGCTCCTCCCGTTGTGGTTCTCCGGTTATAATATACTCTTTATTTATATGCTTTTTGACGAAAGCAATAACATCATCAACTTGCGAGAACAGATCATTTCTGATCGTTAGTCCATCTTTTATACTTACAGGGTCAGAAAATCTGCCCAGTTCTATGGTTGCGGTATAAATATCATTTTTCGCAAACAATAAATAACAGGCATTTGTAATTTGGTCGTTTCTATATAATTCGTGTTCTTTAAGAACAACAAACGGGTTATCTTCAATTTTATACTCATTAATCGTATTTGCTTTTTCAATGAAAGCGCTTACTTTTTCTTCCGAAATATCATCAAATGTATAATTATTGGTTGGATAAGAATCCCAACTGCTGTTGAACATTTTTAAATGCATAAGCGAAATTTCCGACAAACTCAACTGATGATTGGAATTGTTTACCCGTTTAAAATATTTTCCTTTGCACGAAACGGGTTTTATGGGAAACTCTTTTATGGAAATTTCAATAATCTGTTTGCTGTCAACTTCAATGATCTCTACATCAGGGATTAACGAAGGTTGTGTTTTTGTTTTTATTTCATTAAGCCAATTGGGTATTGTTTCTTGATTTATGGTAAAATCATTGTCGATTTGTTTGCTATCGGTTACCCCTATATAAATTTTCCCTCCTTTGCTATTGGCAAAAGCTACCAATGTTTCAATTACCTGTAAATTGAAACTGCTTTTAAACTCAATGTCTTGGGTTTCACCGTTTTTAATAATATGCTTAATTGTCTTGTTATTCATTATTCGTAATATTTAGCTCGTCAAGCAACAGAAACGTACAACTGCGTTTCGCAATTACCAATACCCAATATAGAAAAAAATAGGGTTGCATTATGGCAAGTTTCATAGTATATTCTGTTATATAACGGCAAATTTAAGCATTAAAATGTATTCATTTTAGATTATTCCGTTGGTGTTATTGTTTTCGGGACTAATAAGGTCGGTTAAATTATAATAATTGCTTTTACTAATTTCACATCGTGCAACTATTCTAGCAAATAGATCTCATTTTTTTGAATGCATTCTATTTTAATATCCCTACAATCCTTGCAATATTCTCCTTTTCCAAATCAGGATAGATGGGCAGACACAATACTTTTTCGGCTATGGACTCAGCCACGGGCATTTTTCCTGCTTGCGCCGATTCCAATCCCTGATATACAGGAAACTGACTAATTAATGGGTAGAAATAACGTCGAGCAAATATATTGTTTTCTTTAAGCTTGATATATACCTCGTCACGGGTTCTGCCATAAATGTTGGAATCAATAAAGACCGGAAAATAGGCGTAGTTATACTCCACTTTGTCCATATCGTCTAAAAAAGATATCCCTTCAATGCTTCTTAACGCATCTTTATATTGTTGTACAACGCTCTGCCGTCCTTCGATCAGCTTTGGAACATACTTTAATTGCAACAATCCCATGGCGGCTTGCACTTCGTTCATCTTTGCATTGATCCCGGGTTCTTCAATTACGGTTTCTCCACGAAACCCAAAGTTCTTCAGATTATCAATGTGATGTTTCATTTCTGCGGTGTGACACACAATAGCCCCACCCTCAAAGGTGTTAAACACTTTGGTGGCATGGAAACTCAAAATGGAGAGGTCGCCGTAGGATGCCAAACTTTTCCCTTTGTAATTGGCTCCAAAGGTGTGTGCAGCATCGTAAAGTACTTTTAACCCTCGTCGTTTGGCAATTTCATCAATCTCCTCTACCATACAAGGATACCCATATACGTGAACGGGTAGTATGGCCGTAGTTTTTGGAGTAATGGCAGCTTCAATTTTCGTAGGATCAAGCGTCATCCGTTCAGGTTCAATATCCACAAATACGGGTTTTATATTATTCCACCAAAGGGAATGGGTAGTGGCAACAAAACTAAAGGGCGTTGTAATAACTTCGCCGGTAATTTTTAAAGCTTGAAGGGCGGTTAACAATGCCAGAGTTCCATTGGCAAAGAGGGAAATATAAGGAACATTTAAAAATGCACACAACTCCTTTTCAAGCTGTTGATGATAAGGACCATTGTTGGTTAAAATGTTGCTCTCCCATATCTTTTGTAAATAGGGGATATATTCTTCGAGCGGCGGTAGAAAGGGTTTTGTGACAAAAACTGTGGTGTTTATTTTCTTTTCGTCTTTCATATACAGATTGCTAAATTTTAATCCACATTAAAGGTTTACGATATTCTTTTCCCAATTAAAAATAGGTTTTACTCCCCCTGGCTCCTTCCCCATATAAATGCCCATTGGGACTTCTTTGATAACAAGAGTAAAAGAGAGAATATCAGTCTCTATATAAATAGCCCGCTTAAGATTTTCAACTACATATAAATCGACATAAAAATTTCCCCAATTAAAAAAATTAGAAGGAATTATAGTCGTAACCTCAACAATGCCTGTTTGTTTAATTAATGTTCCTGAATGTGCGCCTGATCCCGTTGAAAACAGTTTAACCCCTTGGTCATCTTTTATATGCAAAGTAATGTCTAATGTTTTGCCCTCTACTTTCTGTTTGTATTTAGCAATAAAAACGATCTCTTCATCAATTCGAATTGTATCACTGAAACCTTTTCCATTAGCTTTGATTCCTATTTCCAAAAGATCAAAATCAGGCTGCAATACTATCGGTTTTTCGTAGCATTTATAATTACCAATCTGGTTATCGCCCTTTAAATATTTCCCGACACAATAGTCTATTTCGCCTATTTCATTTATGCAACCATCTTTTAAAAGAATTCCCGTTTTACACAAACTCTTTACTGCCGCCATATTATGGCTTACAAACAGTACAGTCCTTCCAGTGCCTTTACTCACATCTTTCATTTTGCCAATGGCTTTTTTCTGAAACTCGGCATCCCCCACCGCAAGAACTTCGTCAACCACCAATATTTCTGGTTCTAAATGAGCTGCAATGGAAAATCCTAACCGTACAGTCATTCCACTGCTATAACGTTTAACAGGAGTATCAATATAACGCTCAATGCCTGCAAAATCGACAATCTCATCTAGCTTTCGGGTTATTTCTGATCGGGTCATGCCCATTATCGCCCCATTCATATAGATGTTTTCACGCCCGGTCATCTCAGAGTGGAAACCTGTCCCCACCTCTAGCAAAGATGCTATTCGCCCTTTATAGCTTATACTTCCCGTTGTTGGTCGTGTAACACGCGAAAGAATTTTTAATAACGTTGATTTTCCAGCTCCATTTTTACCAATAATACCAACCACATCGCCTTGGGCTATATCTAGGTTGATATCACGTAAGGCCCATACGTATTCTGAATTTCCTTTAATATCTCGTTGATTTGTCTCTCCAATCCTCAAAAAAGGATCCTCTTTACCACGGATATTCATGGTCCACCATCGTTTTAAATCATGCGAAAGTGTTCCTGTACCAATGGTTCCTAATCTATATTGTTTGGAGAGGTTTTCTATTTTAATTGCTATATCACTCATTGTTTATTTAATGTTTGTCGCTGGTATTCTAACTATATCTTAAATGTGGCTTACGCTATGGCTCTTTTTTCCAAATTTAAACCGTATCGATAAAACTTTTTTCAACTTTGTTGAAGATCATAATTCCAATGAAAAGCAAAAAAACCATAAAAACGGAACTATAACCAAGATGCCACCATGAGAATATCCCTTTGCCTATAAAGCCGTATTTAAACGTTTCAATAATCGATGTCATAGGATTTAACAAAACCAACCACTGTTTTTCCACAGGTATTGAGCTTAGTGGATATATTACTGGCGTTATATACATCCATAGTTGGACACCAAATTGCAATAGAAAAGTAAGATCACGATATTTGGTTGTCATTGCCGAGAAAATGATTCCAAATCCAAGACTTAATCCGGCAGCCAATATAATAATTATAGGAAAGAGTAGTGCGTGTAAATTTGGAGTCACAGCGGCTGTACCATTAAAATAGTAATAACCATACAAGATAACAAAAACAGCAAATTGTATAAACAATCTTAATAGATTGCTTATGGTTATCGATATTGGAACCACCAATCGTGGAAAATAAACCTTTCCAAAAACTTGTTGGTTTTCTGTAAAAACTTTTGAGGTGCGTGTTAAGCAATCTGCAAAATAGTTCCAGACAATAATGCCTGAAAAGTAAAACAGTGGTCCCGGGATTCCATCGGTCGATAATCCAGCTAAATTTCCAAAAACAAACATAAACATGACAGTTGTCAATATTGGCTGGATTACAAACCACAATGGCCCCATGATGGTTTGTTTATAAAAGGTTACAATATCCCTCTTTATATACATGTATATCAAATCTCTATATGCCCATAGTTCTGATAGCTCAAGATTAAATAACCGCGAATGCGGTTTTATTATGGTGTACGTTTCGTCTTGCATTTGGTACTTGTTGATCAATTTGGTGCAAAGATAAGTTTTATCGATACATTATGCGTACTCTTTATCAAACGACCAGCGGTTTTCATCAATTTTCAAGACGTTATTAAAAGAATAAGTCATATAATTAAAACGTTATAAGGGGATGTAAATAAAAACCAGATACTTGGAAAATTGCACCTCAAGATTTTAAGTAGTACAATTTTTTGATCAAAAACTTTGAATTCTAATAAATAAGTCATTTTTTTGTACCATAAAAAACCGTCGGAGGCGGCAACCCCCGACGGCCATTAAAAATAGCATTCGTAGTTTATCTACAAAACTACTACAGACCCGAGCCATGAGCTGTTGCTTATAGCCTCGGGTTTGGCTTTTAAAAAAAGAGCATCGCTATCGACAAATGCCGCATAGCAATGTACTGTTTTGCCCGAAAAATGGGCAGGCATCTTTAAGGATACCGATTCAACCCTTCGATCTGCCACGGCTTTATGCACCACCGCTTCGTTGATCTCTGGACAATAGACCGCCGTTAACAATGCATCGGTTGGTTTTGCCGCTGCATTATCCAAATCCGAAACCCATCGGATATCAACCGTCCCGGTCGCCGTGGACGAAACACGTCCGTCGATAAGACTGGGAAGTAGTCCCTCGGCCAGTTTCAGTTTCTCATAATCCACCCTAAAATCGGGGTAATCGCCACCAATACATTGAGTGATGATTTGTTGCATTGCTCTGTTCCGACTGGTCATATGCTGCGTATTGGCAGCAAACCCAATCTTCACAAAAGGCATCAATGGTTTTACAACCTCCGATGCGATCCTAAACTTCATGCGTACTGCGTCTTGTGAAGGCGTTGCCTTTTTAGACGATTTTCCGCTAAGGGCGCGAATGTAACTTTCGCCCTTCCAAGAACTGCCTACAACAGTTCCAACTTTCCCTGAAATTTGGCCAAGGATGCCATTAGGAATCTTTCCCATAATATAAAATATTTATTAATTTTGTGGTGCAATAGCATCCACAAGTTGCTTTATTTAAACAACATTACAAAGATAGCACTTTAATTATGACTTGTGTCATGTACTACGATCAATTATCAGTCACAAATTGTTAATATCTCATCTAACATATTGATTACTAAGACCAAAGTATGTTGGTAAGTTTTATTCGCATAATCAACATTTTCTGATATATATCATTTTTTATTTGATATTTATTGACTATAGGATCAGTTCCTGTGCTTCATGAAACATAAAAAATAAAAAACGATTTATAATCAATAGGATTCATTCCTGTTTTACCTTTCGTTCACTGTTCTCCCACCGACAGTGAACCACGGTGAACCAATAGTGGTAGAATGGTGAACGGATAGTGAACCAAATTCCGTTTTTTGGTTGTACAAATGCCATGAAAAACACCTTTCATTCCAATAACACCGATGCAATACATTCCGATTGTGCAAATGCCATGAAAACACAATTCATTCCAATAACCCCAATGCCATACATTTCGCCGGTAGAGACGCAATGCTTTGCGTCTCCTTTCACGCAATGCTTTGCGTCTCCTTTCACGCAACGTTGTGCATTGCCATTATACAATATTGCGCGTCGCCATTATGCACCGTTACACATTTCGGATATTCATTCCATTTTTGCAATATATTTCGATTGTTGGACGATTCATTTTGATGGTTCAACAATATTGGATTGGATTCCACAACACGTTGTATCGTAAACAATACATGCGTTGTACAATGAACACAAACACACGTTACATGGTGATCAAAACAAACATGATGCATGGTGATCAAAAACGACATTGCGTTGTAATTGAAAAGAGACACGAAGCATCGTGCCTCTACCGGGTACATCCCAACCATTCGGTATAACGGCGAACCATACACATCCCATAAAAAAAACAATTCATCACAACAACCCCGTTGCAATACATTTCGCGGGGTACATTCCAACCATGCGATATAACGTGGAATAATACATATCCCATAAAAAAAACAATTCATTTTAATAACACCGATGCCATACATTCCGCCGGATACATCCCAACCATGCGATATAACGGCGAACCATACACATCCCATAAAAAACACAATTCATTTTAATAACACCGTTGCAATACATTTCGCGGGGTACATCCCAAATATTCGGTATAACGTCGATCCTTGGGGATCCCATAAAATCATCGATCCCATTTTGCGGGATTGTTGCGAATATATTGTGTGATTCGTTGGAATTGGTGGTTATTGCGGATAATGTGTTCATGAAATCCGGGTTGCCATGCAAATGCAGGATTGATTTTTCGCGCGGCAATGGTAACCGCCGATTTTATACCACGAACAATGGATGCCACATTTTTGCGTTGTGGACCGAATTGGTTGCACGGATCGTTATCGATTGGATTATTAAATGCATTATCCCCGATAATTATGATAAAATGCACATGGTTGGGCATCACAACAAATTCACCCAATTGCAAATTCATGTCGGGTCGTATTGTGGGTGTTTTTTCAATTTCCATGGCAACAATATTACCAATGGCATTCAATATCATTGTTTTATCGACAATTTCACCAAAAAAACAATCCTGTTTATTTGTACATAGGGTGATAGAATATGCCCCCGACGATGTATAATCCCAATATTTCAGCCGAACCGACGAAATGCGATATTTATTGCGGAATTTTTCCATGTTGCCATTAATTTGCATTAACAATATTGCAAATTTATGGTTAAAATGAAATATATTGTGAAAAAACGTGATTTTTTGTTGATCCAAACACCATACATACCGATAACACAAATGCAATACATTCCGCCGGGTACATCCCAACCATTCGGTATAACGAGGAATCATACACCTCCCATAAAAAACACAATTCATTCCAATAACATAAATGCCATACATTTCAATTGTACAAACGCCATAAAAAACATAAATTATCCCAATAACATAAATGCCATACATTTCGCCGGTAGAGACGCAATGCTTTGCGTCTCCTTTCACGCAACGTCGCACATTGCCATTATACAATATTGCGCGTCGCCATGATGCACCGTTGTGCATTTTTATTATGCAATGTTGAATGTTGCCATTATGAAACGTTGTGCGTTGACATTATGCAATGTGGTGCATTTCGGATAAAC
>JAQVXQ010000123.1:8137-9324 GCA_028709085.1 Salinivirgaceae bacterium
GCGTTGACATTATGAAATGTGGTGCATTTCGGATAAACCACGATGTACCGTGATATAAATTCATGTGGTGTCATGATGAAAAATCACATTGCATCGTTTTGAAAACCACGTTGTATCGTTTTTAAAAAGAGACACGAAGCATCGTGCCTCTACCGGGTACATCCCAAATATTCGGTATAACGAGGAATTATACATATTTCATAAAAATACAATTAATTGCAATAACACAAATGCCATACATTCCGCCGGGTACATCCCAACCACAGGATACAACGCCGAACCATATAAACCACCATTCATTAACCATTAACAATTGAACATTAACCATTATTTTCCACCAACCCCACACCCTTTTTGATAAACACACCCATTCATTACCAACGATTCATGAATTTTGCCGTATATTTATGGGTTAATAAATCAGGATCTCCTATGCAACATCCCTATCTCCCAAAATATCGTTTTTTACTCCTTTCAGGACTGCTCTTTTTTGCGGTAAATCTGTTTGCTCAGATCCCCACAGAAAACCTACAGTTGTGGTTACGGGCCGATAGCGTTGAAATCATCGATGGGAAGGTTGCACGCTGGTATGATTTAAGTTCCAATAATAATATAATTCAGCAAACCGAAGTCGCCAACCGACCCATAAAAGTTGACGATGGTTTGGGAGGGAAACCTGTGGTTACTTTTGACGGGGTAAACGATTATTTGGATGGGGGTGATATTTTAGATTTGGAAACGAATAGTCACACTTTTTTTATTATTGCAAAAAACACAAATTCATCTCTCAGTTATTTTATTGCAAAAGGCATTCTTCAGTCTGTTGCGGGTAGATGGGGAATAAGACCTGAATCATATCATTATCAAGACAACTCCCCGCGTAATATGTCTTTTACTTTTCCAACCGACACATATGCTTTAATAACGGCATTAAATGATAGAACATCAGCTACAAACTCCTTACACTTAAACACCAATCTTGCAGGAAGCACAGCTATTAATGCTACACATAACTTCAATTCCAGTTACAATTTTTTAATTGGAGCTTATAATAATTCAAGCGGAAATACTCCCCCTGCTAGTTATTTAAAAGGAGTAATTGCAGAGATTATAATTTACAACCAAAATCTAACGGAGAATGAACGTCAGTATGTCGAAATATATCTGATGAATAAATACGCCCCACC
>JAQVXQ010000124.1 GCA_028709085.1 Salinivirgaceae bacterium
AAAACAATACAAGGGAATGTTCGTTCTATTGGTCGAACCGTTAATTTGCCTAAATTTAAATATTCAACTATGAATACAAATGATATTCTCACCTATGAAGTTGCTACGAAATCAGATTTAGTTCGAGTACTAAATCTTACTGGTGACGAAATGAAAATCTTCCTCAAAAATGCGGGGACAATTAAATTCCAAACCATTGGCAATAAGGTCTATTTTAGGGGTTTGATTGAATTCTCAAACCGTTGTTCAAAAAATTGTTATTACTGTGGCATCCGTGCGTCGAATGACGAAGTTGAACGATACGATTTAACCGACAAGGAGATTTTAGAGGCCGCTACTTTTGCCTACGAAAATCGGTACGGATCCTTAGTTTTACAAGGTGGAGAGCGCTTTGATACGGCTTATATTCAGCGAATCGATAATTTGATTAAAAAAATTAAACAGTTAAGTAATAATGAACTTGGAATAACACTCTCGTTGGGCGAGCAAACAGCCGATACCTATCGGCAATGGTATGAAAGCGGAGCACATCGATATCTTTTACGCATTGAAACAAGTAACAAAGAACTTTATTCCAAAATTCATCCTCAGGATCGATTTCATGACTTTGAAAATCGCGTAAATTGCCTTTACAGACTCAAAGATATTGGCTACCAAACAGGAACAGGAGTCATGATTGGGTTGCCATATCAAACCATTGAGCATTTGGCCGATGACTTGATTTTCATGAAAAATCTTGATATCGACATGGTTGGGATGGGACCTTTCATTGAGCATCATAGTACCCCGTTTCATAATTTTGAGGGATTATTGCCATTAAAAGAACGGTTTGAATTATCGCTTAAAATGATTGCCGTTCTTAGAACCATGATGCCCGATATAAATATGGTGGCCTCCACAGCAATGCAAGCAATCGACCCAATGGGTCGTGAAAGGGCGTTGCAGGCGGGTGCCAACATTATTATGCCAAATGTGACTCCCGGAATGTATCGTGAAAATTATAAATTATATGAAAATAAACCCTGCATTGACGAAAATGCCGACGATTGCATACACTGTTTGGAAGGCAGAGTGGGAATGGTTGGACATACCGTTGGATATGGAGAGTGGGGCGATTCGAAACATTTTAAGAATCGAATTAAAGGTTAATAAAAAAAGGCTGTTCATTATGAGCAGCCTTTTTAATTAAAATAAAAAGTGGTTTGTTTGAATAAGTGAATGTTATTTTAACTGGTTCTGAATTTGAATCTTCCAATAAATGTTTTTCCCAAAAGAGCATCCTTATCTATTTTCATGTTATGAAGTTGCTTTTCAACGTAGGCTTTGTAAACACTATCGCCATTAATAGCTTTCACTTCGAGAGTCCCATTGTGGTTGACGTAAATTTCGGCAACAACTTCGGTGTTTTTTTGATCATCCCAATTTAGTTTCGAATGGGAGATTTTTCCATGTAAGCTGTGTTTCAGTTCTTTACAATCATTGATGTTTGTGTTGTCAATTGGGGTTGCTGCGATGGTGGCTGTGAATAAGCCAAATGTCAGCAAGGCGGTGGTTAGAGTGCGAAGAGGTTTCATACTTTTACGGTTTTAGGGGTTAATAACGGTACTGAGAAAATTTGGGTTTTAGGTTTATTTGGTTTTATTCTATTGACGTGGTTTTTTATTCTGTGCTGCATCAATTGTCAAAGGCAACATGTATAAGACGACCTAAATATGGGTTTGTTACATTTTTTTACGCCTAAAATCATTTGAAATAATACCACGTTTGACTATATTGTTGATTATCAGGCACACACGAATTTACGTTAACGTTTAATTAACGACGCTTCGTTAAATTTTGACAATGTTGATATTATTTTGGTTGTATCCGTATGATACCATGGAAGTTTTAAGAATCTGTTTTCATAATCCGTAATGTGTCAAAGGATTGCGGGTTAAAACCCAATTTTAAACAACGTTACTAACTATGAACCTTAGGTTGTGGCTATTGGAGAATAATCCATGTCGGATTTAGTTGTTAATGATTGATTATCAGTAGTATGCCATACGTATCATTGATGACATTGGCGCAAAACAGTGTGATGTAATGAAAAAAACCGTTTAATTGACCTATTACGGGCAATTAAACGGTTTTCAATTCTATTTTCTTTCGTTATTTGGGAATGGATCGCTACTAGAGTCCTTTTAACAATGATGATATTTCGATGGATTTGGGATTGTATATTTGCGCCGTTTGAAGTACTTCGCGGGCTTTTGTGATGTCGCCCAAACTAATGTAGATTTTGCCGGCCAATACATTACTGTCGAAATCGAAAGGATAGTTTACAAGCACTTTTGTGATGTATTCCAGTGCTTTTGTCATTTGCCTCTGTGAGTGCAAAATGTAGGCTAACCGGTAGTTGGCAGTGCTGTTTTTAGAATCTAGTTTCAAAATATCTTCGTATAGAATTATTAATTTATCGGTACTTCCCAATGCTCCATAGGCGTTGGCTAACCCCAATTTTGCCTCTATGGATTTGGGTTTTAAAAGAACCGATTTGCTGTAGTAACTTTCCGACTTTGTGTAACTTGCATTTTGATAATGTAACCATCCTAATCGGAGGTTTATTTCATAGGATTGGGAAATGTAAATTTTATCCATCTGTTGAATTGCCTCGGTATAATTTTGAAAATATTCGGCTTCATAACTTTGGTTAAAAGCCACTAAAATAACATCATATTCTTGAGCTTGTATTTGCGATAATCCAAAAAGGACTAACAGGCTAATTTTCAGTAGTTTAATCATCTCTAATAAGGTTTATAAAGTGCGATTCTTTGTTTTTTTGTATGTATGTAAAAGTACAAAAAAACTAGACAGGAAAGGCAAAGATTAGATTACTTTTAGGGGAGAAGTTGGAATTAAATTACATTTTGTAGTGCGAACTAAATTCGTTTTTTTACGCACAGTTTTATTGCTCTATTGATGTTTGAAGTTAGGTTTTACCAATAAGAAGCCATAAATTTGTTGCCCTTTAAAATATGGGGAAAGGATATAAACCACTGTTTTTTAATAGAATTACTCAATACTAAATATCGAAACCATGGATGCCAATTTATTATCGTTTGCCAATGAATTAAAAAGTGCCTTTAATTCCGACACATTTAAAAAACTAGTATTGAGCAAACCTCTTCCTTCGGAGGATATTATTAATAGAGTCCAAATTAAAATGGTGGTGATTAAACGCGAAAAAGCACTATCGTTTAGTTTCGAATATCCCACAAAAAACATAACAAAGAATTATTCAGTCGAAGAGGCTGTAAATGAGGTCATTGTCTTAATTGATACCCGATTTAAAAATGCTGTACTTTTTACTGAAAAGAACGATATTCGTTTTAGCTTTAATAAAAAGATGAAATCGAGCATTGAATTCAATAAACCTACTTGCAATGAGTGTGTTACGATGGAACACAATAACGTAAAAGAGCGATTGATTCAAATTGAAAATAATGTTTATTTGAAAGAACTTGGGGTTGTTACAAAAAACAACCAAATTGCTCAAAACATGCAGCGTAAATACAAGCAAATCAATAAATACATTGAAACCATCGATTCGATTATTGAGGATTCAATCTTAAACGAGAGCGAAGAGATCAAAATTGTTGATATGGGCGCAGGCAAAGGATACTTGACGTTTGCATTATACGATTATCTGAACAATGTATTGAATAAAAAAGCAACTATTACCGGCGTTGAAATCAGGGAAGAGTTGGTGACGTTGTGTAACGAAATATCGAATAAGTGTAATTACGCCAATTTAAATTTTTATAAAGGCGATATTGAATCCTATAAGAGTGATAAAATTGACATCCTAATTGCGCTTCATGCGTGCGATACAGCCACTGATGATGCTATTTATCAGGGTATTAAATCGAATTCATCCATTATTGTAACCGCGCCTTGTTGCCATAAACAAATTAGGCAAGAGATGGAAGTTGAGGGCGATCTTAAATTGATCACCAAACACGGAATTTTGCTGGAACGACAAGCCGAAATAGTAACCGACACCCTCCGTGGACTTTTGCTGGAGGCATATGGTTACAAGACTCAAATTTTCGAATTTATTGCCGATGCCCATACCCATAAAAATGTGATGATTGTGGGGGTTAAAAAGCTGGCTGATCCCGATAAAAAAGGCATTACAGAAAAAATTCAAAATCTTAAAACGATGTTTGGGATAAAGAATTTTCATCTTGAAAATCTTTTAAATCAGTAATTTGCATTTATTTAATTGTTTTTGTGGTAGGTTATATTTAGGCTAACATCTTGTGGTGCAGGACAATTGCCCCCATGGTAAAAGTACAAAAAATCGTATGCGCCACTTGGAACATAGGGAATATCGATGATTTTAACCAAACTATCGGCAACAAAATATTTAATTACATAAGGTTCGTGCACAATTTCCACCAAATAATCGGTCGAAACATTGATATCCATTATATAGTCGGCAATTAAATCATCTACATAGGTTGTGTCCGTGATGTTTCCGTCCGAGTCGTATATGAAAATATCCCCTTTTCGATGGACATAATATCCCAATTGCAATGTTTGCAAATCGGATGAAACACGGTGTACAAAACGAGCTGAATTGGTGTGTAGGTCAATGGTTCCGGGCATTAAGAATCCCATGGTTTTATTCCACTCGTTACTACACTCGACCGGTAAATTGGAATAGAGATTTGAAGGATGAAAATTCAGAGTTGCTTTTATGTAGTTTTGCGAGAAATCATAGAATATTTGGTGATCGGAATAGTGTTTTCCTTGTTTAATCGTTTCAGTATAAGGGATATCAAATTCCACTCGCTTACTTTTTAGCGGAATATTTTCGCATGATGTGGTTATGATAATTATCAAGAATAGAGTAAAAATATTTAATTGGTGTTTTGGCTTCATGGTTTGAATGTGAAAATATTTCTAGCGTATTTTTTTTGTGCAGGAAAGAGCTCCTAGAATTTAGAACGTTTTTTATGCTTATAAAGTTCACCGAAAAGTGTTTTCCCAACGAATATTCGTTTTGGTGGCGGAATTCGTTTTTTTTAAATCAGTTACATAGAGATTCACGGAGAAGGAAAATGTTACGCTGCGATACGCTGAGGTGGCGCAGAGTTTCTCGAAGGGCGCGACGGTTCATGGATTTCCCGTAGAGACGCAAAGCATTGCGTCTTTTTATAGACGCAATGCTTTGCGTCTTTGTATAAACGTAATATTTTACGTCTCTTTTCTTTGCGTCTCTTTGCGAAATTGCTTTGCGAATCTTTGCGTAATTCTTTTTTAATAAACCTTATCCTTTCTCTAAAACCTCAGTAGAAAATGAATTACCATCATAAAAATTACCTTATTGACCTTATTACTATCGAAAATAATAAGGTTGAAATTCTTGGGAGGATGTTTTTTCTACTAATGTTAATGGTTTATAATCCGATTATTGCACTGAATCCAGAGACTAGAAAGGATACACACATGAATTTATTTACCAAAATACCGTTATTCCACCTGACAATGAGTTTGTTGTGTATTTTACGGATGAGAAATCGTCGGTTCTATTTTCGTATTGATAGGTTGCGGAAAGGGAAATTAATTTGGTGATATTTACTTTAATGGCCAGTTCGGCTCGGTGATGAACAATGTCGGGTGCGTTGTTGAGAATTGCTCCATGCTGTTCCGCAATTAAAGCCGCTCCTTTTGTAAAATAGGAACCTGAAAGTTGGACTCTTTTGTATCGAAAGTTGAAAAACGGAGCATACGTTAGAGTCTTGTTTTTTAATGGTTTATAAATATTAACTCCCAATGTTAAACGTTCCCGCAGAAGCTGAGAATAACTCAATGTAGCACCTAAAATATAGTTATTGAATCGGGTTCTTTGTCTGAATTCTACAATTTCGTTGTTTCTATAATTGGCACTATCAATAATTTGATTTTCGGCATTATAGTATCGATAGTCAATGGAGTCAAAATACTGATAATCAATGGTTGGGTTGGTTTTTTCCATCGACATTCCGCCAAAAACTCCAAACGATAAGCCTCGATATCGGTGATAATACCCCAGTTGATTGTAAATGCCTAGAATTTGGTTTTTCCCTGAAACGGTTTGTTGGGAAATGTATGTAGAGTCGCCTCTACTCACAAACGGATATGGATCAGCAATGGAGCCTTTAATAGTTGTCGATTCAAACGTGTGAATCTTTGAGTTGACTCGGTATCCGTGGGTTGCGATTTCAAATTGTCCCTTCTTTGTATGTAGCATTGCTGAAAGGTAGAGTTGGTCTTGCGCCCAGTTGCCCCATGTTTTATTATCGGCATCAATATGAGTGTAACTTTCGTAGAGCGTAATGTTTTTCCCGATGGAATGTCCCAATCCGAAGGAGGTAAATGCAAAGGTGGATCGAAATGCCCCATCAGAAGAGCGTTTGAATCCTCCTAGTATATGACTCGCTGTGATTGCTTTTGCGATTTTTACGCCATGTTTTTGCGTGGAATCAGAAAGTGCGTAGTAGTATTTTTGGGTTATGTAGTAGTCGGAGAGTTGTAGCGAATTGTAATGCAACATCAGTGTATTGAACTCATTAGTAGGATTTTGTTCAAATGTTTTCAGAAGAATTCGTTCCGCTTTTATATTTCTGTTTTTGCTGAAATAGGCCGTTCCCAATCGGAGTTTGATATAATATGAATCGATGTTATTTTTCAATCCCTTTTCGGCGATATAAATGAGCGAATCCCAATTTTGTTGGGTATAATAGGCATAGCTTAACGAGTCAACCCGTTGGAATGTAACTGGTTGTGCGTTTATTATAATCATGGATGTTGTGTACAGAACTAGGGTTAGGAGAAATTTCATGGGATGGAATTGCGGATAAATAAGGGATGATTTTAAAATAATTTAGTTTCGCTCTGCACGTTCAATTTTTCATCTTTTGAGGTGAACGTAATTATAAGATTCTCTTTCTGCTCAATGTCGATAACGTATTCCGATTTCGATATTGTTTTACTAAAAAACAGCGATTTTGCGTTTGCTTTAATTGCAATGTGACTAGGGTTGTGTATGTTATTGACCAACTCTATTTCCGACGAATATTTTACTTTCAAATAGTGGAAAAGTGGTGCTGTAAAGTCGTGAATGTGGGTTATGGATTTTGGCAGGGTGTCCGTTATTTGCAACGTGTCGTCAATGGAGGTGTTTACATAACATCCGAGTATGATTTTGTAGGCTGCTTTGTAAAAATGATGCAACAGCGAGTTTTTCTTACCATAAAAATCGGTGAAAAAGAACAGAATTCCACTATTTACAAAATAGGCGGTCGATTTTGTGTCTGCACAGTAGATATAGGAACGATTTTCAGAGTTGGTGTATATTTCCCATTCGGTTTCAATTTTCTTATTGTTCAGATATCCGGACCATTTGATGGTTTTCCCGGGAATGAATTGAAAAGCGGTACTCAATAAATTCGATTTTATTGGATTCGAAATCACTTTTCCCTCTTCGGGAATATCGAAAGTTTTGAAAGTCAGCTTATTATCCGTTTTTTCGAGATAATAGCTTAACGGATAATAGATTGTTTTCGATGCTACATAGGGTGTCGCTTGCATTTGAAAATGGAGGTGCGGTTCGGGCGATCGTCCTGAGTTTCCGCAATTCGCAATGGGTTGTCCTTGAAAGACATAGTCGCCAATTTGAACTTTGAAAGAGCCCTTTTTTAAGTGACAAAGTTTTGAGTAGAGATAATCATTATGCTTAATAATTATGGTATTGCCCCAATTATTTATTAAGTCAACTTGCCCAATGGCGTTGTCGTCTATTTGGTCAATTATTGTGGTAACATATCCGGCTGCCGGTGCAATTACTGGTAAATCATAACAGAGAAAGTCTGTTACTTCGGTGCCAGAACCATTGTATGTTTTATTATTTTCGTTTCGGATATCAAAATCCCAAGCAAATCGATAATCATCGGTATGTGTTATTTTTCCCGAATGTCCTTGCGACACATTCCAATGTCCCATAAATGGCAAGGCTATTTGGTACAAAGTTTCGCGTTTATAGCGTTCAATAAAGTTGTAATATTTGTAGTGATTTATTTCAACGGACGAGTGTTGATATTTTACCGGAATCAGCTTTGCTGCATAGGTTCGCTGATTTATGGCGTATAAAATCAACAGAACAACCAAATTGAACGGCAATGAATACATGGGCAAACCAATTGAGGCAAACAATCCGTGTAAACTGCTGATTAATAGTGCAATTACAGGGATGGAAAAGAGAAGTAAGAGCATCGATCGGCGCGAGGCAACTATAAAAAATCCACCCAGTGCTATGGCGGTTAGTATAAAGTTAAAGCCTATGTATGAGTAAATTAGCGTCGAAAAATCGGCCTCCATATATTTGTAAAACAGAAAACCCAATAAATAGCCGTAGAGTGAAAGCATGAAGGTCATTCGTGAGGCACACAGAATGGCTACTGCGATAATAATACCTGATAAATCGTTGTATTGGAACAGGATTGCGCCCATGGATCGAAAGTAGAGATGAAATTGATCGGCAAGGGGCCACGATCCAATCATTTGGGTGGCATAGGAAAATAGTTGTGGGCAGAATTGCTCCAGCGAAAGAACGCTTTTGGTTTGCAATGCCATGGCCGAAAAGTTTTGTCCGCCTAGAATTACTAACCACGTTACAATTAAAAAAGGGATGCTTAGAAAGGGAAGCCCTTTTTGAGCCAGATGTGTCGAAAACCAAATGGTAAGAAAAAAGGTGAGAATTGATGCAATAATGAGCAAAACCAGCAACGATATGTTGAATGTGTAGAAAATTCCAATTCCAATCCCAACCATTGCTGTGTTGTAGGAATAGGAGCCATCGCGGATAAAATGGTGGTTAAAGTTGAAGAGAATGGCCGTTAGTTGAGTAATTAATATGGCTAACAATCCACTTAAACCTGCGCTTAGATCAAAAAATGAAACAATAATCAATGCAAACGCTAGTGCTTTATTTTTGCTGAAATATATTTGCGTGTAACTGTTTAAAATCCCTTCGAAAATTAATTTCGAATAATAGGCTGGTTTTGTACTATTCACTTTTTGTAGCTCTTTAAACTAAATGTTGATATGGAATCAAAACAAAAATAACTTCCCAAAAGTACAATAAATTTGGGAAGTTATTTTAGGCTATTTTACTTGTTGTTTAAGTAATCAGGCAACACTTCGTGACTTTGTACAATATCTAAATTCTCTTGTTGTCGAATTAAATGTGGTTTT
>JAQVXQ010000125.1 GCA_028709085.1 Salinivirgaceae bacterium
TAATCGATAGTGGGGTTGGAGTGTTTTCTATTATTTATGCTTTGGGCTACGATTCAAATCAAAAATTCAAGTTTCAGAATTCGAAGATTCATTTTGGTTATCTAGCAAAGTTTTAAGCAAAAAAAAGCGAAGATTGCTCTTCGCTTTTTTTATAATGTTTTAAACATTATGCTGGAGAGATTGCCTCTACAGGACAAACTTCTGCACAAGAACCACAATCGGTACATGCATCAGCGTCAATTACGTAGATATCACCTTCAGAAATCGCATCCACTGGACATTCTGAAATACATGAACCGCAAGCTATGCAGTCTTCTGAAATTTTATAAGCCATCTTTTTAAATTTTTAAATTAAGACTCCACAAATGTAGTATGGTTTCCTCATATAATGAAATATATTCAACTAAATCGACCAATAAAAGCTCAATTCATAAACAGTTTAAATAAACAATACATCAAACTCTTTAAAACCTGAAAAACAACGAATTAAAGGGGTTGAAATTAATATCCCAATTATTTCATTTTAGCAATAGGGGTAATACATCCAATCGCTTTATCGCCCGGTTTAACAAGAACTTCTGTTCCAACTGGTAATAATATGTCAACACGAGATCCAAATTTAATAAAACCCAGCTCTTGGCCACGTTTTACCTCAGTTTCATTTTTGGTGATATATGTTTCGATACGTCGAGCAACATACCCTGCAATTTGCTTCAACCCAATTTTCACGCCTGATTCGGTCTCTATCATCAACGAAGTTCGTTCATTTAAAGTGGATGATTTTGGTTCAAGAGCCACCAAAAACTGGCCATGATGGTGTTTAAAATATTTAATAACGCCATTAAATGGGATCCAATTTATATGCACATTCCAAACAGACATAAATATAGATACTTGGATGCAAGGGCCTCCTATCATTTCATCGTCAACAATTTCTTCGACAACAACAACTTTACCGTCTGCTGGAGCAACTAGAATGTCTTTTTCGCTAATAACGACTCTATTTGGATGACGAAAAAATCGTAAAACAAATATTAAAAGCAATGTAGAGGCAATTAAAACTATAATTGACACTGCATTTAAATGAAATAAATAAAGTAACGGAAGGTTTAGAACTATTAGTCCTAATAATAAATTACGGATTATGATCCATCCTGCTTTGTGAATTCTGAACATAATGGCTTTTTTAAAATGAACGCTAGTTAAGAATAACCAAACTAAAATAAATATAGGTAAATGCAAATGGAATTACAAAAAGAAAACTGTCAAACCGATCTAAGACTCCGCCATGACCCGGCAAGATATTGCCAGAATCCTTAATCCCTGCGGCTCGCTTCAACATGCTTTCCACAAGATCGCCCCAAACTCCGGTTGCCACAGTAAGAGCAGCTAAAACACCCCAATCAAACTGGGTTAGAATGGTCCAATACGAAGCCATGTATTGAGAAACAACAAAGGTTGCTATTGCTCCACCAATAAATCCTTCCCAAGATTTCTTTGGTGAGATTCTAGCAAAAAGTGGCGTTCGTCCAATCGAAACTCCAACTAAATAAGCAAATGTATCGCTTGCCCAAATCAAAATAAACAAACCAACTACGATTTCATATTTATACTCTCCGTTTAATAACCCCAATCCCATAAGTAGAGCCAATGGTATTGCTACGTGTATTATGGGCAGGAATGTAAAACCAATGCTTTCAATTGGTTTTTTATGCTTGAGGTATAACTGTATTATAAACACTAAGAAAAGTAATGGCAAAATAAGCAAAAGACTCTCTAAAGGAATAATTCTCTTTGCAATGAAAAAACTAAGATTAATAAGCGTTAGAGCAATTATGAGTCCAGATGCAATTTGAGGTTTAATCTCAAAATGTTTTGCCATATTGTAATACTCTATAATACAAAGGATTGCTATTGTATTTACCATTGCCAACATTGAGTATTGACTTACAATAAATGTAACCAATAGCGTAACGGAGAACAATAATCCGGTCAATGATCGTTTAATCAAGTTGCTCACTATCAAAGAATTTCTTTATTAAATGTTTCGCTTTCATTGCATTATCGAGTTGAACATAGAGTTCGATTTCACCAATACAAATATAGGCAGAATCTTTTTTGTTTACAATGACTGACTCAATATCATTATCGAACAGAAATTGGTTCAACATTTCAGCAACATAATCTGCTGTTGTACTATATACGATTGTCCAATTACTATCCACTTTATATAATGTCTAGGTTAATAGTTCTGTTTGCTCAATATCAATGTCAACGTCTATCTTTTCAACTGTTTTAGGACGATCTCCATATATTTCCTGTAAATCGTCACTAAAAATAACTTCTTTTTCTAATAACTTTTGGGCTAATTTATCGAGACCACTTTTGTTCTCTTTCAATACTTGATAAGCGGTTTCATAGGCTTTTTCAATAATATCTTTTGCTGCTTTATCAAGCTTCTCAGCTGTTTTCTCACTGTATGGTTTTGTAAAAGAATATTCGCTTTGTCCGGTGCTATCGTAAAAGCTCATATTTCCGATCTCTTCACTCATGCCATAGTAACTAACGAGCGCATAGGCTTGTTTTGTTACTCTTTCTAAATCATTCAGGGCTCCAGTTGAAACTTTTCCAAATATGAGCTTTTCGGAAGCACGGCCACCCATAATTGCACACATTTCGTGAAATATTTGTTCTTGTGTCGACAGTTGACGCTCTTCGGGCAAATACCATGCAGCGCCCAACGCTTGTCCTCGTGGGATAATTGTAACTTTCACAAGTGGGTTAGCATGTTCAAGCATCCAACTAACGGTGGCATGTCCGGCTTCATGATAAGCAATGGTTTTCCGTTCCGCAGGTGATATTACTTTACTACGTTTTTCCAGACCGCCAACTATTCGATCAATGGCATCTAAAAAGTCTTGTTTCGATACTATTTCTTTACTTTTACGAGCTGCAATTAAGGCGGCTTCGTTGCAGACATTGGCTATATCTGCTCCACTAAACCCCGGTGTCTGCTTTGCAATAAAATCAACATCAATGTCGGTATCTAGTTTTTTCAATGGTTCCATATGGACTTTGAAAATCGCTTTTCGACCATTCAAATCGGGTAATTCCACATGGATTTGACGATCAAAGCGTCCGGCACGAAGGAGGGCTTTGTCTAGGATATCTGCTCTATTGGTTGCAGCTAAGATAATTACGCCACTATTGGTTTCAAAACCGTCCATCTCGGTCAACAACTGATTTAGTGTATTTTCGCGTTCGTCATTGGATCCCATATTTGGGTTTTTCCCTCTTGCTCTACCAATAGCATCAATTTCGTCAATAAAGATAATGCATGGGGATTTTTCTTTGGCTGTTTTAAATAAGTCACGCACTCGGCTTGCTCCTACTCCAACAAACATCTCGACAAAATCGCTACCTGACATGGAGAAAAATGGAACATGAGCTTCGCCTGCCACCGCTTTTGCCAACAATGTCTTCCCTGTGCCGGGAGGACCTACAAGGAGTGCTCCTTTTGGAATTTTCCCTCCTAAATCGGTGTATTTTTCTGGACTTTTAAGGAAATCAACAATTTCCTTAATCTCCACTTTTGCTTCATCTAATCCGGCAACATTTGAGAAATCAATCTTAACGGTGCCCCCTTTATCAAAAAGTTTTGCTTTTGATTTGCCAATATTAAATATCTGCCCTCCGGCTGAATTTGGACCACTCATTCGTTTCATAATAAATATCCAAATTCCAACTATAATTACAATGGGTAATATATAGGATATGATATTTCCTAGATAGTTTTCACGTGTCTCGTAAAATAACGATACACGATCGTTTTCATCAAGGGTTTTCTGCGCTTCTTGCAATTGCGTTTCGAAATGCTCCATTGATCCGATTCTAAAATAGAAATTCGGTTTTGCTTGTTGTCCCCATCCAGAGCTGGAATTGTTAACATATCGACCTCTTCCAATTTCGTTTGCCTTGATGTAAACTTCGACCATATCTTTATTGACAACAATAACTTTTTCGACATGGTTGTTCAACAGCATGTTGTTTTTAAAATCAGCATAATTAATTTCTTCCGCATTTTTCTCAAATGAAAAAAATTGTAATGCTAAAAATGTAAGTGCTATAACTCCGTAAATCCAATAAATATTAAACTTTGGTTTATTTTTATTTTCAGGATCATTGATATTTTTATTTTTCTCTTCGTTCATAGGAATAAACTGTTAATTTAAATGCAAGCATTGTGAAAGTCAGGCAACATCTTCATGATAGACGAACTCGCCATCAGCCCATAACCCTTCAAGGTTATATGTATTACGAACCGGGGCCTGAAAAACATGAACTACAATATCAAAAAAGTCAATTAAGACCCATTCGCCGTTGCGTTTGCCTTCAATGTTTTTCACATTCACAGAAAACTTCTCTTTTATTTTCCTTTCAATATTATCAGCAATTGCTTCAACTTGGGTTGTTGAATCAGCATGACAAATAATAAAATTATCAGCAATTGAGTTTTCTAATTTCGATAGCGATATTTGTAAGATGTTTTTCCCTTTTTTCTCTTTAATGCTCTCGATAATAACATTAAGAAACTCATTATTATTCTTTGATTTATTTTTATTCATCAGTTGTTTTGTTTGTGCAAAAATACAAAAATTTCCACTATTAGTTCTTTAATAATAAAGGATTGTTAACAAACATAATACCACTATCCAGAAACAAGACAGAATGGCATTCGTCATCCAGTAAATGTCTCTAATTGACAAAGGGGAATCCTATTCTACTCTTCAATGTTTTCGGTTTCTTGGGAAGGTACTCGTCCGACCATAACGGCAATACAACCAAAGAAGTATCGCCGAGATTTGGGGACAACAATTTCCACGATCATTAACCGTGTCTTCATTATTTGCGATTCCCAATAGAGGGATTCTGGTTTATTATTCTCGAATACTAAGTTTGTGTATGTAACCAGTCTGCGTGTCCAAAGGGTATCGTTTATTGTGGTAACTCCCTCTTGTATAGGCTCTTCGTTATCATCATATATTAAAAAACCGTTTTTATCTCGTTTGTATACCGGTACCTGTTTTTTGGTTATCTCGTCAATTTTAGGTTCAAATCGTTTTTCGGGATAAAATATTTTGTATTCAATATCTCCTAATCGACGCTCGCCACAGACAAAAATCCGATAGTCATATTTCGAATACACAACTGTTTTGATACGGATTGTATCTCCTGTTGCCATTTGAGTGTATGTAGTTTGGTCATCGTACTCGTAATCGCCCAATAGCTCAGTTGGACAAAAATCCTTTTTATCGCAACGTTGCGCTTTCACTGACATGAGTGAGAATAAACAAAGAGGAACTAAAATTAATCGTATTGTATTCATAAAACCTCGAAGTCCTAGTAAACTGGTGAAAGGTTATCTTGATTGAACATTAGTCGTCTTTCGAAGTATCATTTAGCCTTTCTTCCAATTCATCAATTTGCATTTTCATGCTCTCAAATTGAACTCTGTTTTCCTCTTCCGATATTTCGTGTTCCTTTAAAAGCTCTTGTTCACGTTGTTCGCACTGTTCCTTTAGCGCACTCACTTGTTCAATGGCTTGCTTTAGGCTGATTCCTTGTTCATCAAGTTCGCGTTTGTATGCATGAATTGCTTTGTCTTTGGTCTTGTTGTCGGTAACATCAACAACCAATGCGAGCACTTTAACGTAGTCTCCCGATTCATTTTTCAGAGGTGTATATGTTTCACGGAGCCAAATATCACCGAATGAGGTTGGGTAACACAGATCAAATTCAGCAGGAATTCCAGAAAAAAATCCTTCCCACATCTCTCGATATCTTGTTTCTTGTTTCTGGTTTATCTTAACGAGATTTTTATGTTCGCGCCCTACTATTTCTCCAACTTTCAAATGGAGCATTTGGGCATATTTGTCATTTGCACTTGTTATCACCCCCGCTAGATCGATTTCAATATTCCCACTGGTGTTATTAATTGCTTCGAATATTTCGCGCATTTCCACTTCACGTCTTGCCGATTCTTCTTGCGTAGCTTGAAGCTCCTCCATATTCTGTCGCATTTCCTCCTCCTGAGCCGAAAGCTCCTCTCCTTTTTGCTGTGACTCTTCAAGAAGACGAGCCGTTTTTTCATTAATTTTAACCGTTGATAAAGTTCCCGCTATATTTTCGCTAACTTGCTCCAAGAATTCCACCTGATAATCTTCGAACGTTTTAAACGAGGCTATTTCAATAACTCCATAGTTTACGTCATTTGCTATTAGCGGGATTAAAAGGATAACTGTTGGATTATCATCGCCAAGTCCCGATGTTATTCTCACATAATTTTCGGGTACTTGTTTTAAATAAACCGTTGCTTTTTCAAAAGCACATCGTCCCACTAATCCCTCTTCGAGTTCACATCGTCGGGTCATCATTTTCCTACGTCCATATGCAACGGCAGCGACTAATCTAAAATGCTTATCGGTTTCGTCACTATCTTCAATAACATACATTGCGCCTTGAATGGCTCCCATATATTCCAGAACATTTTCCACAACACTGTATGCCAATTGATCAATATTTGAACTTTGCCTTAATATATCTCCAAACTTTGCCATTCCCTGAGTTTTCCAACTACGAATTTCATCTTCTCGTTTTCTTCGCAACTCCTCATCGTGAGCACGCTTAAGATCCTCGCGCATTGTTATAAGACTATTCCCAAGAATATCCTCATCACTTAGGGCTTCAAAACTAGCTTCAAAATCGCCTTTCCCAATTCCCAAGGCAAACTGTGACGTAAACTTCATGCTTTCAACAAATTGATTAAGGGCTCGCGACATATCGCCTATTTCGTCATTGGAAACCTTCATTTCCTCGTCGGGCAAAACACCTTTTGTCATTAAAAGCAGAAATTCGCGAAGTCGCAAAATAGGGGTTACCGTTACTCGAGAAATAAAATATGCTGTTGACAAGGATACAATTATTAGAACCAATCCCATCAATAGAATTATTCGCTGAAACTTATCCATCGATTCAATCAAGTCAAAATTAACCTCTTCGGATTTCTGATTGATAATCGATCGAATTTCCACAAGCTTATGTAAAACTTGGTCAGTATAAATGATCACCTCGCCACCCTCTTCCACCATCGGTCGGACTTCAAAAATCACCATTGGATCATCATATGAATCAAATGTACTAAGTTGCTCCATTATATTTTTATGCATGGGAAAAAGGGTGTCGGTTAAAACCTTTTCAACATATGTTATTTGTTCATTTTCCTCTAGTCCCCAATGGATTTTAAGTGGTTCTATGCGTTCAGTTATTTTAGGGAATTCCAAATCATGCAGGTTTTGCAATTTTATTTTATCTGGAGTTTGCGTTTTCTGTTCAATATAAACCCAGTTTTTAATAAGCATCCGTGAATCGTTAACAACATTTATTAAATCATTAAGATAGACGATCGATGGGGTATATATTTGAGCTACTTGCTCGCTAATACGCTTGTTGCTTTTTAGCGTAAAAAATGTTAAAGCACTGCTAAATATGACTGCTATTGTCACAAATCCAAATGCTAAATATAATCGATTGACTAAAGTGAATCTGAGCTTCATTCGTCCGATGTTTTAATGTTAATAGTATTTGTATGATATAAAAAAACCTACTGATTGATGGAACCGATCAGAGTTCAACCATTTTACCACTTACAAACATAATATATTTTCATTTAGTAAACGATTTTTGCTCAATAAATTTAAGCAGATCCTTACGATTTACTTTATTTTATGGCAGTTAACGAACTCGAAACATTTACCCATTAAATAAAAGCAAATGGGGTTACTTTTATAAGATTTTTTGTTGAAAAACCTCGGAAAATGGACAAGCACCATGCCTGAAAAGAGATCAAAGGTCTTTATTCGTACCGTGAAAACACTTCCTCAAGACCGCAATTTTCATGAACAAACCCTTGTAGTAATGAGAATAAAATCCGTTATTTTTATAACATAACTCTAGGTTTACAAACATAAATAGCTATTTTTGCCTTACGATAATATTGAGATTTAAATATGTGTGGAATAAGTGGTATTTATTGCAATTTCAGAAGCTCTGACATTATTTCTGCGTACAGAATGGCTTCGTCTATGTACCACCGTGGACCAAATCACACTGGTTATTTCACTGACGAATATATAGCATTAGCCCACAACAGATTAAGTGTCATTGACCTTTCGGAAAAAGCCTATCAGCCCATGTTGAGTAAATGTGGCAGGTATGTGATCACTTACAATGGGGAGGTATATAATTTCCAGGAACTTGCAAAACGTTACAATTTAACGTTAGAGAGTCGTAGCGACACGGAGGTAATTCTCCAACTGTTCGTTATTAATGGTGAGGATTTCATTTCTGAACTTAACGGTATGTTTGCGCTTGCTATTTATGATCGGGAGAAAATGGAACTATTTTTATATCGCGACAGACTAGGAATTAAACCCCTATTTTATTCACAAAATCAGGACTCCTTTCAATTTGCAAGTGAACTAAAAGCCATCGTTTCGTTACCGGAAGTAAAACGCAATCTAAAAATAAACAAAAACGCTATTAGCCGTTATTTTCATCTTGGATTTATTCCTGCACCGTACACTATTTATGAAAATGTGTTTAAATTGGAACCCGGCTCGATGATGAAAATCTCCATTGACAATGTTAAGAAAAGACGTTGGTGGGATATTGACTCATCGAGAATTTCACAAAACACAGTGAAAAACGAAGTCCAAGCGCTGGAAGAACTTGATATCTTACTTAACGATTCGGTAAAAGCCCGATTAATTAGTGATGTTCCTGTTGGCACGTTACTCAGCGGAGGAGTTGATTCATCGTTAGTATCAGCAATTGCAGCAAAACACACAACCAATCAACTCGATACGTTTTGTATAAGGTTTGAATATGAAAAATATAATGAGAGTGAATGGGCTAAGAAAATCGCAATGCATATTGGTTCTAAACATCATGAATTGACCGTTACCGCCAAAGAGGCCGTTGAGTTTTTACCAAAAATGATTGCTACGTATGATGAGCCTTTTGCTGATACATCTGCTATTCCAACCATGCTTGTGTCAAAAATGGCCGCAGAACATGTTACCGTAACCCTTTCTGGAGATGGTGGCGACGAACTATTTCATGGATATGGCAGTCATTTGTGGGCCAACAGGCTAAACAACCCGCTCATATCTCCTTGGAAAGGGGTTATAGGAACCGCTTTAAGTTTAGGGAACAG
>JAQVXQ010000126.1 GCA_028709085.1 Salinivirgaceae bacterium
ATCGTACACTGGTGAGGTGCGAAAATTTATTTTTTAATCCAACGCCCTCAATGGTGGCCGATCCACCAAGAAATCCAATATCGGCTTTTGCATTAAATTGATTTGGCCTACGGTATTCAATATCGAGCACTGATGACATTTTATCGCCATATCTTGATTCAAATCCACCCGAACTAAAAGAGAGGTTGGCAATCATATCGCTATTTACAAAATGCATTCCTTCTTGTTGACCACTGCGGACAAGAAACGGTTTATACACCTCAATTCCGTTCACATAAATCAGATTCTCATCATAATTACCACCCCGAACCGAATATTGGCTACTAAGCTCGTTGTTAGCAGCCACTCCCGGTAGCGATTTAACCAGATCCATTACCGGATTTGCTAAACCGGGCATCTGTTTCAGAAGTTTTGGATTGATAAATTGGGTGTTGGTATGTCTGTATCGTTCGTCGATAATTCGAACTTCGTCAATATTTTGCGTAATTTGAAGCATCGAAACATTGAGTCGCATTCGTTCATTTTCTGCAACAAAAATCTCTTTTCTCGTATTTTCGTACCCTAAACAAGTATAAACTAGCGTGATTTTTGTGTTAGCAGGAACTTGAATCTCATATCTTCCGAGTGAATTGGATGTTGTCCCTTCTTGGGTCTCCAAAATAACAATCGCCGCCATCTCTACCGGATAATTATCTTGGTCTAGGATTTTACCCATGATAGTTGCCTTTTGGGAGAACCCTGATAAAATGCCTAAAATGCTGATTATGAGTATTGTAATTGTTTTTTGTGTCAAAGTTGAAAAAGATATTAGGAATATAAGATGTGTTTCAGAATGCAAAACTAAAAATCTTTAACTTTATTGTAGCTATATAGATAAACTATTTCATATGATTCGACATATTAAAATTGAACTTCCTGCCAAAGGACGTGGTTTTCACTTGATAACCAATTATATAATGGAAAACTTAAAAGATCTCCCTTCTTCGGGAATCTTGAATCTGTTTTTACAACATACTTCGGCAGCATTGACCATAAATGAGAATGCCGATCCCGATGTGCGCGACGATCTTGCTGCCTTTTTTGATCGTCAATGTCCCGATGGAACTCCTTATTTTATTCATACCATGGAGGGAGATGACGATATGCCTGCACATGTAAAATCAAGTGTTTTAGGAGTAACGCTTACCATTCCCATACAAAATGGACGAATGGCCATGGGTATTTGGCAAGGGATCTATTTGTGCGAGTTTCGAGATGTTCCACAACATCGAAAACTATTGGCAACTCTATACTATTGAGCAAAAAGGGAACGTTTATGGAAATCTTTTGTAAAGAGCGCTTTTCAACATTACGCAAAATTTGCCCATGTTAGAAAATTCTAGTAATTTTGAAACGTCAAATAAAAGTGATAATAGTTTATTTTTAACAGATATGATTTTTTTGTGTTTTCAGCCCGATCCTTAAGGGGAGAATGCTGAAAAATCAATGCAAACTCCCTTTAGGGACGGGGTAAATTTGGATTGATTTTTTTATCAAACTTAAATCTGTTAAAAGTAGGAACAGAAATATTTATAAATAATTACTTTAAATAAAAACAGCAATGCAAAAACTACTTTTAGGAGCCGAAGCCGTAGCGCAAGGTGCCATTGATGGAGGAATGTCCGGTGTTTATGCGTACCCGGGAACCCCATCAACAGAGATTACCGAGTATATTCAAGGTAGTCCGATTGCTCGTGAACGAAAAATTCACAGCATGTGGTCAGCCAATGAAAAAACAGCCATGGAAGCGGCATTAGGCATGTCGTACGCAGGAAAACGTTCAATGGCGTGTATGAAACACGTTGGAATGAACGTTGCAGCCGATTGTTTTATGAATGCCTCTATTACAGGTGTTAACGGCGGTATGTTAGTTGTTGCGGCTGATGACCCAAGTATGCACTCTTCTCAAAATGAACAAGATAGCCGATTTTACGCAAAATTTGCTATGATTCCTGTTTTGGAGCCATCGTCGCAACAGGAGTGCTACGACATGACATACAATGGTTTTGATTTAAGCGAGAAATATAATGTTCCAGTAATGGTTCGAATCACAACGCGTATTGCGCATTCAAGAGCCGGTATTAATCAACTTGCAATGAAAGCGGAAAACGAGATGTCGTTACCAAAGAACCCAACACAGTTTGTATTGCTTCCTGCCATTGCTCGTAAAAACTATAAAAAATTATTGGCTATTCAAGAAGATCTTGTGAAGGCTAGCGAGGAGTCGCCTTGGAATAAATATTTTGAAGGTGCCGATAAATCAAAAGGAATTATAGCGTGTGGCATTGCTTACAACTATTTCCGTGAAAATTTCCCAGAAGAGACTTGCCCATATCCAGTGATTAAAGTATCGCAATATCCGCTTCCACGCAAAATGATAAACAAACTTGCCGCTGAGGTAGACGAGATTATTGTTCTTGAAGATGGATACCCAATTGTTGAAGAGCTACTAAAAGGATATCTAGAAAAAGAGGCTGTACGTGGTCGTTTAGACGGCACTTTGCCTCGCGATGGAGAGTTAAATCCTGGATTAGTAGCTGCCGCATTTGGTTTCAAAGTTGAAGCAGGTCTTGCTATTCCTGAATTAGTAGTGGGACGACCACCAGCAATGTGTACTGGATGTTCTCATATTGATGTTTATACTGCCCTTAATGTTGCAATTGAGAAATACGGAAAAGGTAGAGTTTTTGCTGATATAGGTTGCTATACTCTAGGAGCATTACCTCCTTACAACGCAATTAATTCATGCGTTGACATGGGTGCTTCCATTACAATGGCAAAAGGTGCTGCCGATTCAGGCCTAGTTCCCGCAGTTGCAGTAATTGGTGACTCAACATTTACCCATTCCGGAATGACAGGCTTAATTGATGCCGTACTTGGAAAAGCTCCAATTACCATCATTATATCCGATAATGAATCAACATCCATGACTGGAGGTCAAGACTCATCGGCAGTTGGACTGATTGAGAATATATGTCTTGCAGTAGGGGTTGAACCAGAACATTTACATGTTTTACTCCCTCTCAAGAAAAATCATGACGAAATGGTTGAAATCATTAGTAGAGAATTGGCTTACGATGGAGTATCCGTAATTATTCCACGTCGTGAATGTATTCAGAAGGCTGTACGTCGTAAGAAAACTGAGGCGAAACTAAAGAAATAAGCAACTTTCAACGATTTGGATATCATTAAATAAAAAATAAATATCATGAAAATAGATATTATATTATGCGGAGTAGGTGGACAAGGGATTTTGTCTATTGCAGCAGCTTTAGGCGCAGCGGCTCTACGCAATAAATTAAGTATAAAACAAGCCGAAACTCATGGAATGAGCCAGCGCGGTGGGGATGTTGTATCGCACATGCGCATTAGCGATAAACCCATTCATTCGGATCTTATTCCAACAGGTGGAGCCGATATGATTCTTTCTGTAGAACCCCTTGAAGCTCTGCGATACTTACCATTTCTTTCGCCAAAAGGATATGTAGTTACCAATACTACACCATTTAAGAATATTAAAAACTATCCGGAAGAGCAATCGATTATGGATCAGCTAAATAAGTTGCCACATGTAATTACCATTGATGCCGACAAAATGGCTGCTGATATGAATGCAAAACGTTCGTCGAACATCATTATGTTAGGTGCTGCAGCTCCGTTTTTGGATATGTCGTACCAATCGTTTGAAGATGGAATTCGCGACATTTTTGGTCGTAAAGGCGATGATGTTGTTACCATGAACCTTGATGCACTAAAGGCTGGTTTTGATTTCTCAATGAAGAATAAGAAATAAACGTACTTATTTGTTTGGTTCTCAAAAGAGGTGGTGGAAGCAATTCTACCACCTCTTTTTTTATTTCGGGTTGGTTTCTATTAATTAAAGTTGTTACACAATTCCTTCCCGCACCGTATTGTTGATACGCAATGCTTTGCAATCCTTTTTTTGGAAATTTCCTTTTTATTCTATTTTTTTGTAATATTTGGTAATATAATTAGGGAGTAATTCGGGGTGAAAAATTGAGATTAAATCCATTAAAATAAGATCAGGATGCATAACTCCGGATTCCATATAATCATTTCCACCAACATTGTTTTGAATTTTATTATTATTGAAAACTTTGTTGTTATTTAGCGCATCAAAGTTTTTGAATCGTGAATCGGTATCCAAAATTTCTTTTTTAGAGTTTGAAATACCCACATTAATCCAATAATCCGCCTTACCAGCTTTTAGAAAAACTGTTTCGATCCCCATTTGATAATTGATTTTTTTATCCATATCATGAAAAATATATTGAGCTCCAGCATCGTCAATATAGGTGGCTGTGGTGGTTCTAGCACCCGGAGTGTCCCAAATGTCTTTCCATGGCAAACCCGTTAATACAGTGGGTTTTGTCGCGATATTTACAACGATCCCTTTGGCTTTATTATACCTTATTTCTTTTTGATTTAAAATGCTATCAGCCAGCTCATATTTGTCATAAAAACAGCTAATGTAGCGTATCCATTCTGTTTTTGCCAGTGGATGCAATTCATTAAATTCGCTCACAAAAATGACTGGAATTCCTACCTTAATTAATCGAGTTGCTGTTTGCAGAATGGCCGACGATAGTCCATAAATGAAGACTGCATCGGGCATTAGCTTCACAGTGGCTTCAAAATCAAGCGAGTTTTCGTATCCAATTTCAGTCACGGGGTTTAGTGTATGATGTTTCCAAAATTTTGGGTTATTTACGTACTGTATTTCCGATATTCCAACAATTGTTGGGAGTTCATCAATGGCAATAATCATGGCCAAATGTGTGGTTGACATTATTGCAACACGTTTTAAAGGAATTCCAATTTTCTGTCTATGTATGGTATTGTTTTTTACAGTTGGTTCGATTCGTGTCAGCTCATATTCAAATGAATCTTCGAAACTGTTCATCCATGGGGAGAGCATTTTTATGGTAAAACCGGTATTCGATTCAGTTATTTCAAATCCTTGTGCATAGAGGTTGCCGGCGGCAATATCTGTGGAATTTGAACTTTGATTTTGAAAACATCCGTGTGCGAAAATCGATAGTGTGAGGAGGATATATGGTATTTGGGTTTTAATCTTGAAGCTCATTTCTTATTGTTTTGAATTGAATATAATACTTGCAGTCTCTTTTAAATACGATGTTATTTCGTTCAGTTTTTCAATAGGAATTTTGGGTCGATTAAAACTGTCAATTAACTCGTTGTTTTCATGCTTCCTGAAAATTGGATACCAATCTCCGGGATTGGGTAAATCGTTGATATATCGGGGAATAACATGGAGGTGCAAATGTGGAATTGTTTGTCCTGCTTTTGCTCCATCTTGAATGGTGAGGTCGAAGTCGGCAACATTAAATGCTTGTTGCAATACGCTCATTACCTTTTGGGTGAATGGAAATAGTGCCGATGACAACTCAGTTTGCAAATCGCCAAATCGTTCTACATGATTTTTGGGTATAATTAATGAATGACCCGGTAGAATAGGAGAGTGATTGTAGATGGCATAAAAGTATTGGTTATCAATGAATTGCATTTCAATGACACGTGGGTTACAAAATGGGCAATTTATCATTGAATTTAAACTATTGAATATCAATAAATTTATGTTTCATTCCGCTTCTACTGTCACGTGTTTCCGGTTTAGTGTCTGGATATCCAATGGCAATTATACTCGCAATACCATGTGATTCGGGTATATCAACCTGATCCATTATAAATCGACGAGCGCTGGTTGTGTCGTCGTGTTGACGGTTTCGGACTTGAACCCAGCAGGCACCCAATTGCATATCGACCGCCTTAAGCAACAGATACGTGCCAACGATAGAACAATCCTCAATCCACATATCCGACAGGCTTGTATCAGCTGTAATTATGATTAATATGGCCGCATTCTTGATGAATCCTGAACCGCTTCCTTTAAATTTTGATAGGGTTGCAATTTTTTCCTCATTTGTTATAAAGTAGCATCTCCAAGGAAATATTGCTTTTGCAGAAGGGACTTTGAGTATGGTCTCTTTGAGTTCAGAAATTTGTTGTTCATTTAACTTTTGTTCTGTAAATGATCGTATACTCTTTCTAAGGTTTGCAATTACATCAAATTCCATATTTTCGTTTTTTAAATAAGTTCGTTGTTATTATTAAGGTATTTTTCAATCAGCGCAATTAGTTTTTTTGGTTTAATGGGCTTTGCAATAAAGTCGTCGCATCCTGATTCTAGTGCGGTTACAACGTCGTTGTAATTTGAGTAGGCTGTTTGGGCAATTATTGGTAGATTAGGAAATTCAATTTTAATTTTTTGCGTCGTTTCATACCCATTTAGTTTTGGTAACCGTATGTCCATTAAAATAATGTCTATTGTCTCTTCTTTAACAATATCGAGTGCTTCTAAGCCATCGTGTGCCCAAAACAATCGATAGGGATGATCTTTAAGGGTTTCACGTATTAAAATGAAATTTACTTCCTCATCTTCAACGATCAAAATATTCGAAATTTCTGTATTTTCATCAAACAAATTCGTTAAAATCTCCTCCTTTGTTTCAATTATCTGTTCCCACTCGTGAGGTATGGTAAAGAAAAATGATGCTCCGTTTTGTTCGTTCGATTCTGCCCAAATTAATCCACCCATAAGATCCACTAGGTTCTTGGCAATGGAAAGTCCCAGTCCTGCTCCGCCATATTTCCGTGAGTCTTGTTCATCGGCTTGTCTGAATCGATCGAATATATAATCAATCTTTTCTTGCGTTAAACCAATACCGGTATCAGCAACGCTAAATTGAATTTCGGTATTGTTTTTATTAGTGTAACTTATTGTAATAGAGCCTTTTTCGGTGAATTTGACGGAGTTTCCAATCAGGTTAGATAAAATTTGGGTCAATCGGATGGGGTCAATATCAACGATTAGCTCATCGTGTTTGCTTTCAAATATTATCTCAAGGTTACTTTTTAGTGAATGTCGAAGTTTTTCAACATGTGTTTTTACAATATTATCAAGAATTTGAATGATGTCAATTTTACGATTTCTAATCTCAAGTTGACCTGATTCTATGCGCGAAATATCAATTATATCATCAATTAATTGTAGAAGTTGATTTGTGTTAGCATTGATTAGTTCAAGATATTCCGATCTTTGTTCTGGCTCAATGTCCTCTTCGGCCAGTAAGTCGGTAAAGCCAATAATCCCATTCATTGGTGTTCGTATTTCGTGGCTCATATTGGCAAGGAATGCTGTTTTTAGTTGGTCGGCTTCAAGTGCTTTCTCGCGCGTGGTAATGAGTTCTAGTTCGGCTTTTCTACGAGCACTAACATCTTGCGATACGCCAATGATTCCGTCTATTTTCCCGGCCTTGTCAAGATTTACGTTTATTGTGATATCGATATGTTTTAAAACGTGTTTGTTGTCGTATTGCTGTACTTGTAGTTGATAATCTTTTCTGATTTTTTCGTATTCCTCGAGTTTTATAAGCTTAAAGATTTCATTTATCTTTATTTGGAAATTGACGAACGTATCTTCTGTAAATGAAGCTTCAAAAACAGCGGTGGTGAATTCTGAGGGGCTGTAGCCCAACACATTTTTAACGGCGGGACTTACATAGGTAATTTCACGATGCTGATCCATTGTCCAAATAATATCGGTCGAATTGTTTGCCATTAATTTATAATATTTCTCACTTTGGGCAATTTGATCGATCATTCGTTGCTGTGAAGTAATATCGCGACTAATGGTGAGAATCGATTGAATTGTGTTCGACTCTTCAGAAACTTCAGGAACCATGATGGTTTCGAAATTTCGCTCAGCACCTCTTATGGTATAGGTGTAGTTTAGAGTCTTTTTCTTTCGTTCAGCAAAACACTCTACAAACGATTTTTTTAATATCGTTAGCGTATCTTCATTAAAACCAAGATCATTAATGTTTTTTCCTATTGAATCATTTCGATTATACCCTGTAATAGGCTCTAAAGAAGGGTTTGCGTAGGTGCATGAAAATTCCCGATTAAAACGCACTATTATATCTGGACTGTGATCGGCCAAGGTTTTGAATTCGGTGGTTTTTTTTTCTAGGTCATTAATGGTGATTTTCCGAATGGTTATATCAATGGTAATTATGAAAAAAATATCTTGTAATGACGATAATTGATAGAAATAATTCTGAATGTATTTTCGATCGCCGTTTTTTGTTTTAATCCAAAATTCAACGATCTCTTTTTGTTGGAACAGATTGTTGTAAATTTGCGTCACCCTATTTTTATTTTCAAGACTCGTGTAAAATAGGGGAGTTTGATTTTTATATAACTCCTCAAGATCATATCCGGTTATGTTTTGAAGCGCTTTGTTGATATACTTTAATTCTTTGTTTTCATACACTGTAATACCAACAGGAAAAGTCTCTATGATTTCAGGAAGGAATGTCATTTTTTCAGCACGTACATGATTCGAATCCATTGTTTTTAAGGTGATTACAAATTCTCCTTGGTTGTTCAATGGTTCAACATCTACGATCGCTTCAGAAGTGATATGTGTTTTGCTATTGATGAATTCAATTTTTCTCTGAACTATATTTGTTGTTTCTGAAAGTGATTGTATGAAATCTTGTTTGTTTCTATCTGATATTAATGAATTTAATAACGGTTGATCCATGCTCTCTAATCCCAAAAAATCACACGCCGATTGGTTCGCTTCTTCTATTGTATAGACTTCCACCTCGTTGATTTTTACAATCAAAATTGGATAATTTATTTTATGAATAATGCTTTCTTGTTTGCGAAACAATTTCATCGGGCAGTTTTATTACTAGTTTTGATTTTTTTATTTTACAATTATCCCTTATAGTTCATATTTACAAGAAATAATGCATGGTAAAATAATTCAATCAATTTACGATTATTATTTTGATAATGCTATTTTTTGCTGACCGTTTTTGTTATACCAAGCATGGAAAATTAATGTTGTATTGCTCTCTACGGTTATATTTCCCTTACAATCAATGGCTATAAGAGCTCCATATCCTCCTAAAGGTTCAATCTGGTTGAAAATTACTTCGTAGGCTGCTTTTTGAATGGATACGTTTTGGTATTTATAAATGCTGGCAACTTCGTGTGCTGCCGCCGTTCTAATAAAATATTCGCCCCATCCGGTACACGAAATCGCACATGTGCTATTGTCGGCCCATGTGCCAGCGCCTATTAT
>JAQVXQ010000127.1 GCA_028709085.1 Salinivirgaceae bacterium
ACGCGTGCTCTTCCGATCTGGTTCAATCGCACGAGTCGCAAGGGGGTAATATAAAAGAGATCAGTTTTACCGATACAGCGATTCTCCTAAATTATTCACAGCGCGTTTACATTGTTCCTGGATACGGATTGGCAGTTGCACAAGCTCAGCAAACCGTGAAGGAGTTGGTTAAACTATTAGAAACAAACAATGTAGAAGTAAAATTCGCCATACACCCAGTGGCGGGACGTATGCCTGGACATATGAATGTTTTACTGGCCGAAGCTGATATATCATACGACAGACTAATTGAATCGGAACGCGCCAATGGAGAGATGAGCGACACGGATGTGGTTCTAGTAATTGGAGCCAACGATGTTGTAAATCCGGCAGCCGAAGACGATCCGGGTAGCCCAATCTACGGAATGCCCATCGTAAAAGTCAGGGATGCTAAAAACATCATATTTATGAAACGCGGAATGGGTAAAGGGTATGCTGCCATCGAAAACACGCTGTTTTTTCACGATAAAACCCGAATGTTGTTTGGCGATGCTAAAGTTTCATTGCAAAAAATTATTGAACAAATAAAAGCACTATAAAATAACCCGTCTTTCCTTTATTGTGTAAATAACGACAAAGAACACTGTTTATAAAAAAGGGACTGCCGATTTTCGGCAGTCCCTTTTTAAATCAAACTTGTGTAAAACCTAGAAACGCAGATTTAATCCTACGAGGAAATTTATTCCGGCTTGAGTAAAGTATCCGTCCATGGCACGCACTTCATTGTTAGAAACATAACTATAAACCCATGCATTACTCGCATATTCTCTGTTGTATAAATTATTGATTTGCGCAAAAAGTACAGCATTGCACTTCCAAATGGTACGCTCGTAATTGATTCTCAGATTGGTAACCCAGTAACGGTCTAATTTACGATCATCGTTCGAAGTGTTATCAATAAACTGATCGCTCACAAAGTTGTCGGTTAACACCATCGAGAACCCGTTGAAAGGCTTAAAGGTTATCATTGACCCAGCAATAAATGAAGGCGAAAATGCGATGGTTGAAGTTCCGATAGTATCGATGTTTTGTCCCCAAGTATCCCAATTGTCGGTATAAACAATAAAGTTTTTAATCTTGTTTTCGCTCAATGTTGCATTAATTTTCCATTCAATCATATCCGTAAATTTCACACCCAAAGAGAGTTCAACTCCTTGTCGGAAACTTTTATCCACATTCTCCATAATCGATGCGCCAGTGTCATTCACATTTCCGGTTAATATCAACTGGTTTCGGTACGACATATGGTAATAATTCGCTTGAACAACCAAATGCTCTGACGTGTATGACACTCCAGATTCAAAATCCAACAATCGTTCTGATGATGGCAGCCCCTTTATTGTATCGGCATCGGTGAAATTTCTACGAGCAGGTTCACGACGTCCTTGTCCCAGCGAAACATATGCGCTCCAGGCATTTTGATGATAGTATGCTCCAACTTTGGGAGTGAAGAAGAAATAGTCATGATTTTGGGTAACATCTCGAGACTTATCATCCATTCCCTCCAATTTATAATTAATCCAACGAGTTTGAAGATCCCCATATAAATCAAGATTCGAAGTAAGTTGTATATTAGTGCGTATATATGCATTAGCATCGTCTTTCACACCACTATTTTTATAAAATTGGAAATCCTTCGGTATTAAACCACCTGAAAGTTTAGTCCAAACAACTTCGCCATAATGATCCCCATCGTAGCGATTTGCTCCACCGCCAACAACTAAATCGAGTTTCTCGTTTTTATAAGAGAACGATGCAACAGCGCCATAAAAGTCGTTGTCCAAATATTTCCGTGCAATTAAATCGGTACGAGCAATTGAGGTATCGCCCAATTCAATTTTTGGTAAACCATAACTCGATAACTTTTTATTGTATTTGTATGACTCATAATATCCAAACCCCTTTGTGTAATGCAAACCCACGTTTAGGTGCATGTTTTTTTCAGGCGCAAAGGTGTAAAAAACTTGATAATGGTCTTGTTTATAAGTATCCACCTGATTGTGGTACAGAAATCGATTAAAAGTTCTGGAATTGCTATTCAATAAATTTTCGGTCTCTTCCATTGAATAATCTGAATCGATAGCAAATTGTCGCATTCCGGCAGTATCGTTCTGTAATCGAACCTTTGGAACTCCCTCCCATGCTTGATAGGTTGTTTGCTGACCCGAAAAAACATTTGCTTTTATAATATGTTTGTCGGAATAATATCCCCCGCTTACATAATAACTTTTCATATCGGCAGAAGCTCGATCAATGAACCCATCGGATTTAATTTGCGATAATCGCACACTAAAAGCCAAATTGTTTTCCAATAAGCCCGTCCCCGCTTTCACAGTGTTCTTTCGTGTATTAAACGACCCCAAAACATTATTTACTTCCGCATATGGATTCGATTCAATGGAGTTGGACTGTAAATTCACCGATGCTCCGAAAGCCGATGCACCATTGGATGAAGTGCCCACGCCGCGTTGAATTTGAATACTGTTTACACTTTCCGTAAAGTCGGGCATGTTGACCCAAAATACGTTGTGTGACTCTGCATCATTAATTGGAATATCGTTCACAGTAACATTAATGCGTGTTAAATCGCTTCCACGAATACGAAAACTAGAATATCCAATTCCTGTACCACCATCCGACGATGCCACAAGCGATGGCGTAAGTTGTAGTAAATAAGACAACTCTTGACCCGCGTTGTTTCCCTTAATTGTAGCTAAATCGATGGTTTGATGGCTTGTAGGAGTGTTCTCCTGAGCTCGAGTGGCCGAAACAATTACCTCCTGTGTTGTAAAAGCCTGCTCTTCGAGACGAATGAAAATGGTTTCGTCTCCCTTCAAAACAACATTTTTAGTTTCTGATCTGTAACCAAGAAAAGTTGCTACAACGGTGTAATTTTGGTCTTTCTTTAAGTTAAAGAAGGCAAACCTACCAGCGTCATCAGTTACCACTTCAAAAGGTACCTCTTTAATTTGCACCGTTGCACCCGAAAGAGGTTGATCTTTTCGCGATGTCACAACACCCCGCAAAGCACTCTGTGCCATTACACCAGAAGCAAATAGGAATCCAGTAATGACCGTTAAAAATAAATGTTTCATTGTGTTTTATTGCTTTTAATTGTTAAACAAAAGCAATGGGGAAAATACGAGATACTTAAAAAAACTTTTCCCTTCGTCGGAATTACCCGAATCAGGTTCAAAGGGTATGATCTCAGCCTGAAAGTAAGGCACCCCACTGTAATTTTCGTGGGCAAAGGTAATGAGATTTTTCAAAACGACCCTGTTTTAGTGTGAAATATTTGTTGGAACTAATTTGGATATACATACGTATAAAAGGGGTTAAATAAATTATTGGGGAAAGATTTCAGAACCAAATAGTTTATCTACCTTTGAAGAAATTTTCACATCTATGAAATATACGAACAGATGAAAACATTAAAAATTGGGGGACTAACCATTAAGGTTCCTATTATTCAAGGCGGAATGGGAGTTGGTGTCTCATTATCAGGTCTTGCAGTAGCAGTAGCCAACGAAGGTGGTGTGGGAGTAATTTCTGCAGCTGGACTTGGATTGGTACACAAAAACTCGGCACTGGATTATATCCAAGCCAATATTGAAGGATTAAAACAAGAAATCCGACTTGCAAAGGAAAAAACAAAAGGAATTATCGGTGTTAATATAATGGTTGCCATGTCTAATTTTGCCGATTTGGTAAAAACAGCCATATCAGAAAAAGCCGATATTATTTTTGCTGGTGCCGGACTTCCCTTGGAATTACCGAAGTTTCTGAACAAAGATAGCGTCACACGATTGGTACCCATTGTATCGTCGGGACGTGCTGCAAAGCTAATCTGCGAGAAATGGCAAAATGGATATGGATACCTCCCCGATGCCATTGTTGTTGAAGGTCCTAAAGCTGGCGGACATCTCGGTTTTAAAGGAATACAGATAGCCGACCAACATTTTTCTCTTGAGGAAATTGTTCCAGATGTGGTAAGGGAAGTTAAGTATTTTGAAGATCTGTACAACAAAAAAATCCCAGTAATTGCTGCCGGTGGAATTTATACAGGCGAGGATATTTATAACATATTACAAATGGGTGCCAGCGGAGTGCAAATGGGGAGTAGGTTTGTAACAACCGAAGAGTGCGACGCATCGCCAAAATTCAAACAAACCTACATCGATGCCACCGAAAGCGACATTGAAATTATTCAAAGTCCGGTAGGAATGCCCGGTCGTGCTGTAAGAAATAGTTTCATCGACAAGGTTAAACTAGGACTGAAAACCCCCATTAAATGTCCATTTCACTGCATACGCACATGCGACTCCACAAAAAGTCCATACTGCATTATTTCGGCACTGTATAACGCCTACAAAGGAAGAATGGAGAATGGATATGCGTTTGCAGGAATCAACGCTTTTCGCGCCACAAAAATCACAACTGTTAAAGAAGTTTTTGCTGAACTCAAAAGCGATTTTCAAGCTAAATTAACAATGATTAATGACAAAATAAAGGAGTTAAAAGATTCAAACGACTCAAGCGAGTCGAACGATTTATAGAAATCTAAACCGTTAACAAACAAAAATCCGTTTTATTATTTATAATAGAACGGATTTTTTATTTTTGCATTCTGCACAAAATCAATACCATGTATATAATTATCAATCCCCTATATTTACTCTAAAAAACGCCTCCATTAATGATTAAAATTGGTTTACTTTCAGACACACACAGTTACCTAAACCCCAAGATATTAACCTATTTCAAAGAGGTTGATCAAATATGGCATGCCGGAGATATTGGCAGTTTAGAGGTGATTGAAGAACTTGAGAAAATTGCACCTGTAAGAGCCGTCTTTGGGAATATCGACAATGCACAGATACGCCGTATTTACAAAGAGACCGAGGAATTTATGGTTGAAAACGTATCGATTTTAATGACCCACATTGGTGGATATCCGGGAAACTATGCGCCTCCGATAAAGCAACGTATTTACGAAAAACAACCGAAACTTTTCATCAGTGGTCATTCTCATATTTTGAAAATAATGAACGATAAAACCTTAAACATGCTTCACATGAACCCAGGAGCAGCGGGTAAAAGCGGATTTCACAACATAGCCACTGTATTGCGATTTTGTATCGATGTTGAACAAATTAGCGATTTAGAGGTTATAGAGTTCAACAAACGACCCGTAGAATAATCCATTTCAAAGGAAAATGGTATTCGAATCATTATTTTTTCAAAATTCGACATGTCAAGGTATTCAATAAAAGATTTAGAGCAATTAACAGGCATTAAAGCCCATACAATTCGTATTTGGGAAAAACGGTACAACATCGTATCTCCGGAACGAACCGATACCAATATTCGATACTACAACGACATGCAGCTGAAACGATTGCTCAATGTATCGTTGCTGAATAAAAATGGTTTTAAGATATCGAAACTTGCCTCCATGTCGAACGATGAGCTCTGCAAGGCCATTGATAATCTCGACAGCGGTTTAAGCAATCAAGCGTTGCAAATTGAACATCTGATTTCAGCCATGGTCAGCATCGACGAAGTGTCTTTTAATCAGACAATTACAAAATCAATGGTTAAAAATGGGTTTGAATACACATTGTTTAACTTAATCTATCCGTTCTTTGACCGCGTTGGATTGTTGTGGCTCACAGGAGTAATAAATCCGGCACGAGAGCATTTTGTCTCCAGTATTATAAAGCAAAAAATTTACACGGCCTACGATAAAATTATTACCCCCATTGCTAAGGACGCTCCTGTGGCCATTTTATCGTTGCATGAAAACGAATTTCATGAAATCACTCTTTTAATAAGCAACTATATTGCTCGAAAACTAGGTTTTAAAACCATCTATTTAGGACAAAGTGTTCCCTACGAAAGCTTGGCCGATGTTTTGCAATACACAAAAAGTAACCTTCTAATAACCAACTTCGTAACAGCACAAGATGGAAAGTTTATTGAGTCCTATTTACAAAAAATAGCCACCGATTTTCCAAAATTAACCGTCCTTGCCGGCGGATTTCAAATAGCCAACCAGTCTTTAACGCTTCCATCAAACGTCATGAAAACACAATCGGCCGAAGAACTAAAAGAGAATTTAACTCATATATATAATTCAAAATCATAGGATTATGCAATCAACAATTCGACTTTTAAAACTATTTATTCTCGTCATTATTTTTTATTCATGCTCGCCAATGAAACAGGAATATAGAACCATAACGGTTAAGCAATTTGATATTGCAAAATATCAAGGAGTGTGGTACGAAATTGCTCGTTTTCCCTCCACTTTTGAGAAAGGACTAAATAACGTAACCGCGGAGTATCAAGTCCGGGAAGATGGAAAGCTCACCGTTATAAATAAAGGATATAAAGGCACGCCCCCTTCGCTAAGTAAAATAAAGGGATCGGCCCAAATCCCTGATGTATCGGCTCCTGGAGCCATCAAAGTGCAGTTCTTTTGGCCATTTACATCATGGTATCTGGTTGCAGACATTGAACCCCAAAACTACGACTGGGCACTTGTAACTACGCCCAATCGGAAATACAATTGGATTCTCTCACGAAAGCCAGCCATGGATTCGGAGACGTTAAACAGCATCCTTGAAAAAGCGCATAAAATTGGAATCGATACCACTCGATTTGAATATGTTACCCACGATAAAAATGAATAAAAACACCCCAGTCAATTTATTTTGGTTTCGGCGCGATCTTCGACTCGACGACAATCACGGACTCTACAAAGCATTAACCGCAGGAAACCCTGTGATTACAATCTACATTTTCGATAAAAATAGAACCAGCGACTTTGCAAAGGACGATATACGACATAGTTTTATTTATAATCGGATTGAGGAACTGAATGAATCGTTAAAACCATACAATCACACGATCCATATTTTATATGATACCCCCGTGGAGGCATTTACCAAAATCGCCCAAGAATATTCCATTAAAACCGTATTTGCCAACGAAGAGTATGAACCATACGGAATAGAAAGAGATGCAAAAATTTCCGATTATCTAAGTAGTCAAAATATTAATTTTCAATTATATACCGATCAGGTAATCCTTCATCCAAATCAAGCGTTAAAATCGGACAACAAACCTTATACAGTATTTACTCCCTTTAGCAAAAAATGGCTAAGCGTATTGGATTCACAAGAAATTTCATTCTATAATTCCGAAGAATCTCTTTCAAATCTATCAAAAGAGCCCCATCTTAAAATTCCACTTTCACCGTTTGATTTCACAATTAACAAAGCATCTAGGCTCAATATTCGATATCCTGCCGAAATAAAACTTCGAGATTACGAATCAAAAAGGGACTTTCCGGCAATGGATGCCACCACCAAAGTAAGCACTTTATTGCGTTATGGACTTATTAGCATTCGTAGATTATACAAAATGAGTTACAACCACAGTTTCGTTTATGCCAAAGAGCTTATTTGGCGCGAATTTTACGCTTCTATTCTTTTCCATTTTCCCCATATAACAACCCAATCATTTAAAAAACAATACGATGCGCTTCCTTGGATTCTTAACGAGGAACATTTTGAGCGTTGGTGCGAAGGAAAAACGGGCTATCCCATAGTTGATGCGGGCATGAGAGAATTAAATGAAACTGGATTTATGCACAACAGGTTGCGGATGATAACCGCCAGTTTTCTCACAAAACACCTATTAATAGACTGGCGCTGGGGCGAAAGTTATTTTGCAAACAAGTTACACGATTATGATCAAGCAAGTAATGTTGGCGGATGGCAATGGGCCGCATCCACCGGAAATGATGCTGTTCCCTATTTTCGAATCTTTAATCCATCACTTCAATCAATCCGATTCGACAAAAACAATGAGTATATAAGACGTTGGGTTCCAGAATTTGAGACCAAACGTTACCCAAAACCTGTTGTTGAACATTCTTTTGCAAGATTAAGAGCCATTGATACATACCGAAACGTCACAAATAACGATCAATCCCGCTAAAATTTAAAAACAGCTTCCCACCTCCTTTAGTTTCAATCGTTAAAATAAAAAACATATAGGTTTATTAACTTTTGATTACCATAAATTTAAAGCAATTTAAAACATATTACGTGTATGTAAGATTCAAAAAAAATGCAAATGTTTGGATGGAAAATTTGCTGTTATCAAAATATTCGTAATTTTACAGTCGCTTTTTTGATATTTACGTTATTTACACACAGTTATCAAAATTGGTTCTTAACTAAAATTTTAACTATAAATTCTTAATCACATGAAAGTATTTCAGCCGGATGAGTTTAAAAACATTGCGCTAATAGGCAGTGCTGGTTCAGGAAAAACCACACTTGCCGAAGCTATGTTATTTTTAGGAGGAGTTGTAAGCCGCCGTGGTGATGTCGAAAGCAAAAACACATGCTCCGATTATCGCCAAATTGAACATGAACAAGGTCGATCAGTATATTCTACTGTTTTGCACACCGAATTCCAAAATAAGAAATTAAATATTATAGATACTCCAGGATTGGACGATTTTAACGGACAAGTAGTTAGCAGTCTGACTGTTAGCGACAGTAGTTTGTTAATTATCAATAGCCAGCAAGGACTTGAAGTTGGAACAGAATTGGTTTGTAGAATTACCGAAAGAATGAAAAAACCAATGGTAATTGCATTAAACCAACTGGATCATGAAAAAACAAACTACGAAAAAACGGTTGAAGAGCTTAAAGCAAAATTTGGAAACAAAGCCATTATTGTACAATATCCATTAACAACAGGAACAGATTTCAATTCAGTGATTGATGTACTGAAAATGAAAATGTACACTTGGAAACCAGAAGGTGGAAGCCCAACGGCTGTTGACATCCCCGCCGAGGAAATGGACAAAGCAAACGAGTATCGCAATATACTTGTGGAAGCTGCTGCAGAAAACGACGAAAATTTAATGGAACTTTTCTTTGAAACAGGCTCATTAACCGAAGATCAAATGCGCCAAGGAATTCGCAAGGGATTGATTGCGCGCTCTATGTTCCCAATTTTCTGTATTTCAGCAAAAAGAGATATGGGCATTCGTCGCATAACCGAATTTCTAAATAATTGTGCTCCTGTGGGAAATGAAGTTGAACC
>JAQVXQ010000015.1 GCA_028709085.1 Salinivirgaceae bacterium
AACTTAGTTTTAGCGCTAACGCTGAACTCAATTGTTTGTTCTATTTCCTGATAGTAATCGAGATACAATTCAGAATATTATTTGATAATACATCCTCTTTTCTCATTTTCGCATTGATTTGTGTTTTTCTTGTACGGCTTTATTGATTATTCCACAACAGATTATCTTAACGTGACACAAATAAAACATAGCGCATTTCGGAAAAACCTTGCCCCAATTTTATTCAAAATTAGATTACCATAAAATGCTTTTGTACCTTTGTCTCCCAAAAAATTGATATTATGGAGCATAAATTGACGGATATTAAAGAGATAGGCGAATTTGGTTTAATTAAAAGAATTGCTGCCAGCACAAAGTTGCGAAACATCGAAACCATAAAAGGTATTGGAGACGATGCGGCTGTTATTCAGTGTAATGGGGATAGAATTGTTATCACAACCGACATGTTGATAGAAGGTGTTCATTTCGATTTAACCTATATGCCTCTCATACATCTTGGATATAAGGCTGTGGCGGTAAATTTATCCGATATTTTTGCCATGAACGCCATCCCAAAACAAATTACGGTCAGTATTGGATTGTCGTCAAAATTCTCAGTCGAACATGTCGATGAGATTTATAAAGGAATTTCAAAAGCATGTGAATTATATCAAGTAGATTTAGTGGGTGGCGACACCGTTGCGTCTCCTAATGGGTTGGTAATTTCCATAACTGCCATTGGAACAGTGAGCGACGATCAGATTACATATCGAAATGGTGCGAAAGCTAATGATTTAATATGTGTAACGGGAGATTTAGGTGCGGCATATTTGGGATTAAAACTTTTGGCTCGCGAAAAAGAAGTTTTTGAAATTAATCCTAATGAACAACCTCAACTTATTGGTTATGAATATCTTATAGAACGACAATTAAAACCAGAACCCCGCCAAGATATTGTTGTTAAATTGAAGGAATTGGATATTTTGCCAACTTCCATGATCGATGTCAGTGATGGACTCTCTTCTGAACTGATGCATATTTGTCAAAGTTCCGCAAAAGGGTGTCGAATTTATGACGATAAAATACCAATCCATCCTCAATCCGTTGCACTTAGCGATGAATTTATGATTGAACCCATTATCCCTGCATTAAATGGAGGTGAAGATTATGAGTTGTTATTTACAGTCGATCAAAAGCACTTTGAAAAGGTGAAAAGCATGGAAAACGTTTCTATAATTGGACATATAACCAATGTGGAGGGACAGTATGAGATTGTATTTCAAGATGGCACCGTTTTACCGCTTTCAGCTCAAGGCTGGAATGCTTTTACGGAGGAATAGTTGTATAGAGAAGCTAAAATTATCAATTTTATAGGTTGAAACCGTGATTACGTTTTCATATTCCTATTTTTCGGCAAGTTACTAATGTGGATAATATTCAATGTTTTGTCTTTTGAATTAAAGCAATATCTGGCCATTCAATACCATGCCGTGGTTGAACAACAATAGTTGTGGGTTAAACCCGTGATAACAAAAACATCTAAAAGAGAATAAGATTACCGGCAAGTTCGGTAAAACAGGGTCGTGTGGAGTACCTGAAATTATAACTTGTGTGTCAAGAAAATAAAAAAGCACTTACAAAATATGTGTAAGTGCTTAATTTTTATTTGTGGGCCCAGCTGGGCTCGAACCAGCGACCCCCTGATTATGAGTCAGGTGCTACTAACCTGCTGAGCTATGGGCCCTTTCTGCTATGCAGTTTTTCGGGATGCAATATTACGGACTTTTCTGTTAAATTACAAGTTTTACTATCTTTTTTTGAATGTTTCTGTAAGGGAGTCAAAGTTTAAGTAGTAATCTCCCTTTGGAAGGTTTGTAATGTCTACGGTCGAACCTTTGCCATATAAAACCCGCTCACCATTTCCATTGAATATTTCGTAGGTTGTTTCGGCTGAAAAGGTTATGCTTGTTGATGGCTTTTTAGGTTCAAAGGTTACGGGTGCTTTAGCCGATCGAATTGCAACTTCTTTTGTGTATCGTTTGCGGTTGGTGAAATCGTTTTGGAAAATACGAAAGCGATTTACTCCACTTATTAGATCAACATCAAACGAGTATTCGTTCGTACTTACACTGCCCTTCCCTTCTACGGTTCCAACTTTTATCCATTTGTTCCAACGGAACTGTTCGATAATATAGGGTAGCGCTCCTGATTCTTTGGTTGTTTCCCAGTTAATGGTATTGGTCTTCATGTCGAATCGCAACGTTTTGACTTCAAATGTACTACGGGGTTTTAGAACATCATCATTCAAAATACGTGGTTTGCAGTCATCTTTGTGTTTTATGGTAACCACTATTTTATCGCCAAAATTAAATTGAAAAGCTGTAAAGTTGATTTCAAAAGCACTACTATTAATGTCCTCAGTATATGTTTGTCCATTAACAGATATTTCTTGCACACAAAATCCACCAATCGACGAAAATGGATTCATAATATATAGGTTTTTACCCTGATAGATTCCATTTATTACGATTTCGCCAGAAAATGCCGGAAGCGATAATGCTATAAGTGCTACTAGAAAATAAAATCGAGTTCGCATAAATTTAAACATTTTAACTTCAATGCTTTATTGTGAAGTGGATATTTTATATTCTTTATTAACCTAACTAGAGCGACTATGATGTTCGGATAAACGATAATTATCAATATTTGATTTAGACGTTTGAAACTCTTAGAAAATAACCCTACTTAGTATACTAAACGGTAAAAATACGTTATTTCTATGAATTCATGCTAGTTTTTGATAATAATTTGCCATTATTAGAAGGCAATTCATTTATTTCGCTTCTTTTTTATGTTTTTCTTGTTTGAAGTTCTCTCATGAAGGTTCTTTAGTCACGACCTATCAATAAGTTTGTATCTTTGCTATATATGTAAACTGAGTTTAATGCAGCCTGAAATTCTGATACCCGAAACCATTTTCATTGACACCATTCTTCCCTTGCGTCATGGCGTATTTACCTATCATTTGGCTGAAAATCAAAATCTTCCATCCGTGGGTTTCCAAATTGTGGTCCCGTTGGGTAAAAATTTATACAGTGGGGTTGTTATTGCAATTCATAAAAACAAACCACAATTCAAAACCCGACCCGTTATTTTTATTCCTGAAAGAAATCCAATAGCCACGCCATTACAAATGAAATTCTGGAATTGGGTTGCTGGATATTATCTCTGTTCCATTGGTGAGGTTTTGGATGCGGCTCTGCCGTCAATGTTAAAAGTTAAAAGCGAAGCAATCGTATCGCTCTCCGATGGTGCTTTAGAAATGATGGATGATCCTTTTGATGAAACTGTTTATAATTATCTTAATGAATGTAAGTTAGCTACGATCAATCAATTAATTGATTTAACTAAAACGAGAGACTCTTTACCTTTGATTTATAAAATGATTGAGCGTGGTTTTTTGATTTTTGCCAACGACAAAACTAAATATAAACCGTTGATTGAAAAACGGTATCGACTTAAAGCGGATTCATACAACGAGGCGCTCTCTGTTTACAAACGGTCGCCAAAAAAACTGGAGTTGATCGAATATTTGTATGCCAATACTGGTAGGAGCAAAACCCCGGTTGATATTCGTTCTGAAAGCGGATTGTCGATGTCGATTATTAAGTCGGTTCTATTGGGTTCTTTTGTGGATGAGGAGATAACCGAAATATCTCGCATTAGCGGTGTATTTGACGAAAATGCCAAACCAATTGTTCTTTCTGAATATCAACAGAAGGCGTTTAATGAAATTGAAGCCTCTTTATTGCAGTCAAAACCAGTTTTACTCGAAGGGGTTACTGGAAGTGGGAAAACTGAGATTTATATTAAGTTGATAGAGAAAGCAATAGCTCAAAATAAACAAACCTTGTATTTGCTTCCGGAAATTGTTCTTTCTTCCCAAATTATTAAACGGTTACAACACTATTTTGGCGACAAAGTATGTATTTATCATTCGCGCATTAATCAATCGGAACGCGCCGAGATATGGTACAATATTTTGAGTGGAGATCGATTTAAAGTCGTTGTGGGGCCGCGTTCTGCCATATTTTTGCCCTACCATAACCTGGGGTTTGTCATTGTTGATGAAGAGCACGATCCCGGTTTTAAGCAACAAGATCCTGCGCCCCGATATAACGCCCGTGATGCGGCCATTGTTTTGTCGCAGTTAACAAAATCGTGGTTGCTTTTGGGATCGGCAACGCCTTCGTTCGAGAGTATTCAAAATGTTAATTCAAATAAATATTTGGGCGTAAAATTGACCCAACGATATGGCAATTCTCCCATGCCGGAGGTTGAAATTGTTGATTATCGGAAATGGTATCGCCGACACGAAGTTGTTGGACATCTGACGCCAATTTTAAAAGAGTATATGGAGCGATCTTTTCAGAAAGATGAACAAGTAATTTTGCTTCAAAACAGACGGGGTTTTGCGCCATTTGTTCAGTGTCCATCATGCGGTTATATTCCACAATGCAAACATTGCGATGTTTCGTTAACGGCTCATAAGTTCTCCAATAAATTAACGTGCCATTATTGTGGCTATTATATCATAAAACCAGTAAAATGTCCGCAATGTAATAATGATGAATTTGTGAACCAAGGATTTGGAACAGAGCGGGTTGAAGAGGAGTTAAAGGAGATTTTTCCCGATAAGAAAATTGCACGCCTTGATTCTGATACTGCGCGTTCAAAACAGAATCTAGAGGAGGTTATTTCTAGATTTGCTGAAGGTAAAACTGATATTCTAATTGGAACACAGATGGTTAGTAAAGGACTTGACTTTGGGGGTGTTAATTTGGTTGGGGTTTTAAATGCCGATAATATGCTTTCTTTTCCCGATTTTAGATCTCATGAACGTGGTTTTCAGATGCTTATGCAATTTGCAGGGCGTGCAGGGCGTCGAAATCAGCAAGGAAAGGTAATTATTCAAACTTCACAACTCGATCATCCTGTTATTCAGGCGATTCAGCATTCAAAGCAACACGAATTTGTCAAGGTAGAACTTGCTGAACGATTAAATTTTGAATATCCACCCTTTATTCGATTAATTCAACTCACCGTGAAGCATTTCGATCGTCAGAAAACCGATAAAGCGGCGGAAATATTAATCCGTTTGCTTAATAAATCGGGGATACAGAAAATTTTGGGTCCGTATATTCCACCCATTCCTAAAATTAAACGGCAACAGCATTCACAAATTATGATTAAACTCGATCGGAATGTAAAACTTATGGAGTATCGGGATAAGGTGATTCAATGTATCGAAACTGTAACTTCCATTGATGGATTTAAAAGTGTTAAAATTGTGGCTGATGTTGACCCATACTAGTGGTTTTGCCGCCTATTTAGAGGACGTTGACAATCCGAATCAGTATGGCTGAATAAAACTTAGTTTTAGGAGATTTGTTTTTTTCAATAGAGGTACATTTTTTGCTAAAAGGAATTTAACGCTATAAATATTCTGAATTATATGAAAAACAGAGTTCGAATTACGAAAGAATTTTCATTTGAGATGTCACATCTTTTAACGAATCATCTTGGAGGATGCAAGAATATACATGGACATAGTTATAAGTTTTTTGTGACCATCATTGGAACTCCAAATATGGAAGAGGGAAATCCGCAGAATGGGATGCTCATTGATTTTGGGGAATTAAAGAAAATTATTAATCGGCTGATTGTTCATCCGCTTGATCATGCACTTATGGTTTCCAAAAGTTCGTATGAAGGTACATTTCTTGAACAATACACCGGTAAAGTAATTGTTAAAAATTTTGAACCTACGTGTGAAAATTTGGTGTCGGAATTTGCCGCAATCATAAAAAATGAATTGCCCGAGCATGTTCAATTACATAGTTTGAAGCTCTATGAAACCGCTACAAGTTATACGGAGTGGTTCCACTCTGACAATTGATAGACATCTACTTTAAGGTTAGCTACGATTTTTTTTGTTTTGTGTTTTTCTTTAAATAGGTTGTAATTTCAGGAGAAGCGTTGTTCCAACAGATATTTATTTCCTTAAGTAACTCTTTGTAGTCAACAACCTCGTTTTCTAGAGCTGCTTTTTCGATTTCTAAGGCCGATGTTTGCGCTTTTTTCATTCCCAGATATCTAAAAGAGGTTTTAAGAGTGTGCGAAAGAATCCGAATTTCGTCTATTTTACCCGATTTTATACCGGTTTCTAACTCTTTTATTTGCGTGGGAATAGCGTTTGCATACATACTGAGGTATCGAATAAAACGATCAATTTTTCCCGTTGAGTTTTTCCATAATTGTTGTGGATCGAGTGCTGCAAACGAAGGCATTTGCTGTTCATTTATATCTATGTAGTCGCCTAATTTAGTGGCATTTGCATTTGTTAAGTTAAGTACTAGTTCAAATAAATGCCGTGGAGCAAAAGGTTTTGTTATATATTCGTTCATCCCATGTTGTAAGCATTTTTCCCGTTCATCGCTCATGGCGTGTGCCGTCATCCCCAGAATAGGGACATTGCATAATGGGGCGCTTAGCCTATTTCGAATAACTTTGGTGGCGGTGTAGCCGTCCATTTCGGGCATTTGAATGTCCATTATTATTATATCATAAAGTACCCGACTTGCTGCATCAACTGCCTGCATGCCGTTCATGGCTGTTTCAATTTTAAATTGGCTGCTAAAGGAAGTGAGGGTGTTTTCTGCTAAGGCGAGGTTGATTTCGTTGTCGTCAACAAGCAAAATTTTAATATCCTTGGATAGAGAGTGTGGGTTTATTGTGTAGTCTAATTTATTCTCCTCTAGGGGGTTTGCATCTGATTTTGGATACGGTATTATAATGGAAAAACAACTCCCTTTATCAATTTCACTGGTGACTTTAATGGTTCCTTTTTGTTTTTCGACCAGTCGTTTTACAATGGTTAATCCTAGTCCAGTTCCACCAAATTTTCTTGTGGTTTCATTGCTGGCTTGGGAAAAAGAATCGAAAATAGTTTCCAGTTTTTCGGGTAGTATCCCGATTCCGGTATCCATGATATTAATTTTCAATTCGATTGTTTCTTCGTTGGAACTTTGATCGGTAATATCGATGGTTATTGTTCCGGAGGGCGTAAATTTAATGGAATTTCGAACTAAGTTTGACAATATTTGGTTGAGTCGAACAGGATCACCTATAATAACGTTATGACTGATATTATTAAATGATAATTCCAACGATAATCCATGTTTTGCAGCCTCTATTTCCATGTGATTCCCTGTAGTACGGATGGTTTTTACGAAATCGAAAGGTACATTTTCAAATTCCAATTTGTCGGCTTCGATTTTAGAGAAATCTAAAATATCGTTTATTATAACTTTTAAGTTGTCTGAACTGTCTTTTATGTAACGTAGGTATTTCTGTTGTTGGTTGTCAACACGTGTATTTAAGAGTAAATTTGTATATCCGGTAACAACATTGAGTGGTGTTCGTATTTCGTGACTCGTGTTGGCCAAAAATTGTTCTTTCATACGTGCTCCTTGACTAATTTTTATATTCGCTAGTTCAAGTTCTTCTTTCTGTTTTCGGAGATCGGCTACTCGTTCTTTTATTAAGGATTCTAGTCGCCGCTCGTTTGTTCGTATCGACTTTACTCTAAGTTTCCAGATTAAAACTGTTAGGGATATAATTAATACAATCATGCTGATAACAAACCAATTACGTGCGTAATATGGTTTTAGGATTACAAAACTAAAACAAGCTACATAGTTAGAAACGTTTTGAGCAGAGTACCATGATCTTACTTTCATGGTGTATGTTCCTGGGGGTAGATTAGTGTAATTAACAAAACGTTGTTTTGTGGGAGGCATCCAGTTGGGGTCAAATCCTTGAAGGTAAAATTGGAGTTTTAGTTTTTGCGGTGTTTGGTAATCGTTAGCTCCAAAATAGAAGGTTAGATTGTTTTCGCTGTATGGAAGCTCGAGTCCAAGAGGTAACAAGCTCCAGTTTGAAATTGAATCGGTGTATTTGTCCCATTTTACTTTGGAATAGAAGAGCTCAATATCTCTAATGTATGCTTTTGCCAACGGATTTTGAATACTATCGGTTAAAGGATTGTATTTTGTTGCGCCCTGTTTTGTTCCAAATAAAAGTTCTCCCGAACTGTTTGAGGCAACGGCATTTAGATTGCATTCAATTCCAAAAAATCCATCGTGGCGACGGTAACTTTTCTTGGATATTGGAGATGATGCGGTATCTAACGATAAAATATCAATGCCTCGTTCTGTTCCCAAAACTAAATTCCCAAACAGGTCGTTGGTGACAGAATAAACTATATTGGCGTCCGATATCTTATCAATGGGTAGATGGTATAGTGAATCGGTATCGAATCGGGTAATCCCGTTTTCTGAAATAATCCAAAGACGATCGTTTTTGTCGATCACCAACGATGTGATTAGATTTGAGATGAGCCCATTCGCTTCAGAGTAGTTTTTAATTTTATGATTCGAAATGATCGATAATCCTTGATCCGTTGCAATGAATAGATCCCCTTTTTTGTTTTCAATAATGTCATATACATGATTGCCTGCCAAACCGTTTTTTGTGTTTAGTTTGGAAACACTTTTATTTTCAATACGATAGAGACCGTGTCCAAATGTTCCAACTATAAAATTGTCATTTGTTGTAGTGTATGAGCAACTAACGGGTTCTTTTATATTTATTGTTTCTCGTAATGCGATATCCACCTTCCCTTTTTGAATAAAATCGACTCCGCGGTCAGAACCCAACAAAAGAGTTCCTTTTTTATTTGAAGTAACGGTGCGAATAACGCTGTTCGTTAGTCCATCTTTTTTTGAGTAATGTTTTCTACTCTTGTTTTTAACTACTAGTAAGCCATTTCCGTTGGAACCTATGCAAATTCGATTATCTTTCGTTACATGAAGAGCAAGAATAGAAGTGGTTTCTGAAAACTCCGGAAGTTGCATTTTTGTAAATCGAAATCCTTTAAATACATAAGCACCGGCACCATCTGTTCCAACCCACATGTTAAAGTAATTGTCGCGATAAATGGAGTAAATTCTATTATAACCAATCCCTTGATCGGAGTCAATGTTTAAAATTCTATCGTTGGAGATTATACTAACTCCTCCTTCATCGGTTCCTGCCCAAATATTCCCAAAGCGGTCTTCGGCAAGCGAAATAATGTGGTCATCAGAAAGTCCTTCTTTAGTTGTAATCGTTTTATAGTAATAGTCTTCACGCGTAATTAGTCCGCGTGTGGTTCCGATCCAGATTCGATCTTGAGAATCAAAAAATACCAATTCAATATTCGATCCATCGGTTAAAGGTAGTTCCACTTCTTCTAATTCATGTCCATCGAAAATGAGCAAAGGCTGATTAAAAACGGTTATGTACAATAAATTGTTGGAGCGGGCAGCAATCTTTGAGATTTGTTTATTCTCTAATTCTGGAATTAAATTGAAACACCCCAATGAATCATTATAACCATATACCCCTTTGTTTGTGGCCATTACAATAATTCCATCGGTACGTTGCGTGATATTCCAAACAAACATGGAGTCGAGAAGTTCTCCGTTTTTTGGAATGGTTAAGTTTTTTCCGTTGTAATAGCGAACTCCTTTATTGGTTCCAATCCACATACGGGCATTTTTGTCGTGAAAAAGCGAAAGTGTTGCGGTTCCTGGCAATCCTTCGCTTCGACCAATATATTGTGGGAAATCGCCCGATAGAATTGTAACGCCTCCTCGTTCAGTTGCTAACCAGATTCTTCCTAAGCTATCTTGTGTAATGTCAAACACTTGGCTTTGAGATAGTCCTTCTGGCAAGGAATATCTTTCAAAGTTGTAGATTTGGGCGGATGAGTTTAGAAGTGTCAAAAAATATAATAGGGAAGCGTTACAAAGCTTTAAAAATGGCCTATTTTTAAGGGATTTGAAGAAAAACGATAATTTCATTATTTCCATCTTTATTTATATGGCTACATATTAGTTCATGAATTGATAAAATTAATTATAATTCTTTATTATTCTTATTTAAAAGGAGTCAATCTTAAGTAGTTTTGATTGCCATTATTTGAAATTTAGCTTTTTGATGCAATTTTGTCACAAAAAAAATCCGAAAACCTATTTTGTGTTTCCGGATTTTGTTGGATTATTTAACGATTTATTCTATTGTGTTTTCGCCTTGTTTTATGTATTTGTTGAAAACGGATGTGTTTTTGAAATTAATCGAATTGTTTATATTTAAAAGGTTGTTTTCCAAAGAGTGATCTAGGTAAATGGTTTTTCCCTCTGGAACGTACAGTGTTAAATTTAGTTTTTTGTTTTGCCAAAAATCGGATAATTTTGATTCGAAAAACGTATTCAAAAGAAGAGTGTCTCCTGAAATGGAGTAATTATAAATGATTTCTTGTGCGTTTTCATCCGCTTTTTCCTGTTTTGTGTTTTGTGCGGTTTTCTGGATTTTAAGTTCAAATTGGGCACTATTCGATTTTTCAATGGTAAGTTTGGGTTTGATTATTAAAATGGATTTGTTGTCGTCTGTTATGACTCCGAGGTGTTTTGAATCTATTTTTAAATCATAGTTTTCATTGTAATGGTATTTTAATCCCTTAATTATAAGAGAATCCCTATTATTTACTTCAATAATTGATTTAGATTCAATTTCTCCTTCATATACAGAGAATGGACTTTTCAAAACAAAGAATAGCGTGAATAGCACAATGGCAAGAATCCAAACTCCAATTCCGAATGAGACAAATCCACCCCCATGATGTTTTTTACCCGAAAGTGCTCTTATTAATGCAGCAATTAGTAAAAATAATGGAATTATAATAATTAAAAATAATGCAATTAAAACTATTTTCACTGTTGTTCCTCCTGCCATAATGGTATCTAAAATAGGAAGGTTAAGTGATAATATTCCCAAATCTCCGATATCGAAAAACAGAATGGATATCATGAAAACTAGTAATACTAATCCCGTAATTAGAAAAGCAAAGCCAATTATGGCACCTATAAAACTAAAGAAAGCTGTTAAAATTATGCCAAGCCATGAAAAAAAACGTTCAATAAGTGACGTGGCTTGTTTTGGGACATCACTTTTTGCAAGCTCCTCAAAACGTTGTTTTACGCTTTCAATGTTGTTGCGAATATTCTTTTCAAACTCTTCTTTATCAAAGGTTTCTCCACTCATTTGGGAGTATTCGTCGGGTGTTTTTGCTTCCGGTACAATGACCCAAAGGAGTATGTATAATAGAACTCCAAATCCCCAGAAAGCTGAAAACGTCAATGTTATAAGTCTAATTACCCATACGTCGATTCCCACATAGTTCGCAATACCGGAACATACTCCGCCCAAAATAACATTTTTTGGATCTCGAAATAGGGTTTTGTGTCCTTTTTTACGATCTTTTGATTTTGTTTGATTGGTTTCAATCTCTTCGGGTTCACCAATGGTTTGGATAACGGATTGAACATCTTCAATGGTTATTACCTGTTTGGTTGCGGAGAGTTTTGATTGAAAAAGTTCGGCTATTCGAGCTTCAAAATCCTCCATAGTTTCGTCGGTTTCACCGATTTCTCCAAAACTAAATTTCAGTTTTTTGATATAACGGGACAGCTTTTCATAAGCATCCTCGTCAATATGGAATACTATTCCTGCGATATTTGCGGTTGTGGTTCTTTTCATCTTTATAAGTTTTTAGGGTTTACGGTTTTTATTTTTTCGATTGATTCCGCTAAACTGTTCCATGAAATGTCGAGATGGTCTAGGAATTTAAGACCTTCAGGTGTTATTTCGTAATATTTACGCGGGGGTCCTTGTGGGCTTTCTTCCCAGCGATATTGGAGCATGTTTTCTTTTTTTAGTCTATTTAGTAAAGGATATAACGTTCCTTCGACAACAATTAATTCAGCCTCTTTTAGCAAATGTATTATTTGTGATGCATAGGCTTCATTTTTCGCCAAAATCAATAGCGTACAATATTCAAGCATTCCTTTTCGCATTTGTGCTTTTGCGTTGTCTACCTTTTGGTCTTGATTTGTTTTATCAGAGGTCATATTATAGGTCTCAATTTTAAATAAATGGAGATTATTATTTAATGTAGAGGTTTATTTTATTATTCGTTGATATATTTCTATGAATGCATAAATTGTATTGATTACTAAGATTTTTGTAATATATGCATGTTAAAAAATATTACATTGCATTTTAAAGAATTATATAAATAGTTCCCAAATTATTGGTTTTACAACTAAAGATTTAAACCAACTACATTGTATGGGCAAATATAATATAATATTTAGTATCTTGCAATACATAGTACTGGATAATTTTAAAACAAATACAGCAATTTTTAATAACTCCTTGTTAACTAGATTCCTATATTCATAAAAAAAGTTGAACAAATGTGAGTAGTTTTAACACATTTGTTCAACTTAGGGGAAATAAAAAATATGATTTGGGATTTATGCGTAATTACGAATCTATTTGACCCTCAAATTCCCGCATAATGTAATTTGTTAGATTCTTTTTCTCCAACTCAAAATCGCATTTTGTACCTTTTAATTTTTCCAGCGACGTAACGCCTTTATCTTTAAATCCGCATGGATTTATATATTCGAAATAGCTGAGATCTGTGTTGATATTTAAAGCAAAGCCATGCATAGTGATATATCGGCTTGCCTTTGTACCAATGGCACATATTTTTTCAGGACCATTCTTAGTTTTAATCCAAACGCCTGTGGCGCTATCTAGTTGAAAGACATCAAGTTGATGGCACTCTTTTAAGTATTTTAAGATTGCGGTTTCCAGCTTTTCAATATATCCTTTGTAGGTTACATGCATTACTTCGAGATCAAAAATAGGATAACCCACAATTTGTCCAGGACCATGATAGGTAATATCACCACCTCGGTCCACTTTATAGTAGGTTGCATTGATCTTTTTGAGAATTTCGTCGGATATTAACAAGTTTTGATTATCGCCACTTTTCCCAAGGGTGTAAACATGAGGATGTTCCACAAATATTAAATGGTTTTCGGTGGTAGTTTTATTTGCCTTGTGTACTATTTGGGCATCAAATATTTTTTGTTGTTTTTCCCAGGCTTGTCCATAATCCATTTTGCCCCAATCAAGATATTTTATTGTATTCATTTCTCCTTTTATTAATGGTTAACCTGTTGGTTCTGTTTATGTTGGCCTTCAAATTCAGATTTATACGTGTTTTTCGGCGTGGTAGGATGAGCGCACCAGCGGTCCGCTTTCAACAAATGCAAATCCTTTTTTTAGTCCGATGATTTCCAGGTTTTTAAACTCTTCTGGTGTAACAAATCGTTCAACTGGAAGGTTTGTTGTTGTGGGTTGCAGATATTGACCAATAGTCATAATTTTACAATTAATGGCCAACAGGTCGTCCATGGTAGTATATACTTCTTCCATCTGCTCTCCAATTCCAAGCATTACTCCACTTTTTGTAGTAACTCCATTTTTTGCTAGATATTCCAATACTGAAAGCGAGGTTCTGTATTTTGCTTTGGTTCTTATTTCAGGGGTCAGTCGTTCAACGGTTTCTAGATTATGAGAAACAATATCGGGTTTACTAGTGATGATAATATCCAGAAGGTTTGTATTTCCATCGAAATCGGGAATTAAAGTTTCGATGGTTATTGTCGGATTCTCCCTTTTTATTGCAGTTATGGTTGCAGCCCAGTGGTTTGCTCCACCATCAGCAAGATCGTCGCGATCTACCGAGGTTATTACCACATGTTTTAATCCTAAGGTGTGTATTGCTTTTGCTAGTTTCACTGGTTCGTTCGTGTCCGGAGGGAGAGGTTTCCCAGTTGTTACGTTACAAAATTTACAAGCTCGGGTACAGATATCCCCTAAAATCATAAAAGAAGCAGTACCGGCCGACCAACATTCGCCCATATTTGGACATTTCCCGCTAGTGCATATTGTATGCAGATTTCCCTTAACAATCAGGTCGTTTAGTGCTTGATATTCATTGGTTTTTGGTAGTTGGATTTTTAACCACTCGGGTTTTCTTGATATTTTCATTATGTGAAGTTTTCAAATTGTGGTACAAAGATACGATCAATTTCAATAACCCTATGAAATTAATTGGAAATCGGATGGAGTTAAACTTAATCTTAATTACATAAATGGTCAAACATTGCCCATAGAGTTTTGTTTTATTTTAAAGAGAAAACAAACGGATTTTATCCTACGGTTAAAGGAATCCCTTAATAATTGAAATTGTTTTGAATATGTGACCAAAGTTTTATTGAATTGAGTGTTATTTTTATATTTTACGATGTTTAGATAATTATAATAATTTTTTTTATTGTTTTTTTAATCCCTATCTTTCACCATTATCTCTCATAAAATGAGGTTATATAAAATATTTTCGATCGTTTTAATTATAACTTTTTTTTGTAATCCTATTCATGGATTCAAAAGAGAGGTGCGTGTTGGTGTTTATCAAAATCCGCCAAAAATATTTATGAATTCAAACGGGCAAGCCGATGGATTTTTTATCGATATACTGGAACGTATCGCTGAAAAAGAAGATTGGACAATTACCTATGACTTCGCAGATTGGGAAACGCTATTAAAAAAGCTGGATAACGCTGAGATTGACCTTCTTCCGAATGTTGTGAAAAATGATAACAAAGATTCGCTCTATGATTTTAATGAAATTGCTTTTATTGACACCTGGCTTGAAGTTATATCTTTAAAAAGTTCATTAACGGATTCTACTATTGTTGCAACTAATCCCAAAATCGGAGTACTATCTTCGTCTTTTCAGGAGGGTTTTATAAAAGAGCACTATTCAAATTACCCCGATTCTCTTCTGTTTTTTTATGACACTTATTTAGAAGCTGTTTCTGCATTGCTTTCAAAAGAAATAGATTTTATTGCTGTTTGTCGATTTTTCGAATATACCGATTTTTTCGATAATGCAAATATGTCTGTTACGAAAGTATTAAAGCCTACCCTTTTGTATGTTGTTGCCCCCAAAGAAAAGAATCGCGATTTATTGAAAAGAATAGATTTATATTTAACTGAAATCAAAAACGATACGGATTCTTTTTATTATAAGACATTGGGGAAATGGTTAAAGGTTCCCGCCAAGTTTTTATCTATTGATGCTATAATTTTAATCGTCTTTTTATTAGGAGTGGTTCTTGTTTTTGCATTATGGGGGATTCTAGTTATGCTTAGAAAGGTAAAAGCAAAAACTAAGACAATACATGAAATAAACGAGGATTTAAAAAATTTGAACAAGATTTTTTTAGATATCAGCGAAACTGTACCGGTTGGGATATATCGTTTAAGCACCAAGTTTAATAACAATTTAATTGATATTAAGAATCTGGAATTTAAAATGATATACACAAATACTGTTTTTCAAAAACTACTTGATTATACCGTCGAAGATATTGAACAAGGAGTATTTAATATTATTGGTAAAGTTTTTCCCACTGATTTACAGGGGTTTGCGGAAGAAAACAGAAGAGCCATTACAATGTGTGAGGTTTTTAAGTGGGAAGGAAAGATGGTTATAGACAATACATTACGTTGGTATCGTATAGTGGCTGTTCCCAAAAAAGTAAACTCATCGGAGATTTTATGGACAGGCGTAGTGAATGATTTGACGCACGAGAAGGATATTGAACTTAAATTACGGGAAAGTGATAATTTGTTTCACTCTTTAGCTGAGATTTCACCCGTGGGCATATTTAGAACTCGACCCGATGGATATACAACTTATGTAAATGCCCGTTGGTGCGAGTTGTCTGGGTTGTCATATAAACAAGCACTTGGCTGGGGATGGCTCGATGCCGTTCATCCTACAGAACGGGAACGAACTGAGCTGAAATGGAACAAAAAAGTTGAAAAACAACAAGTGTCGGCGGATGAATATCGCTTTTATCGTTCCGATGGCGTACTTGTCTGGGTTTTAGGGCTTGCTGTTCCAGAAGTTGTTGATGGAGAGATAGTTGGGTATATTGGAACCATCACAGATATAACTGAACGCAAAGAGGCTGAGATGATTTTACGCGCAAAGAATGAGGAGCTTAAAGTTGCTAAAGAACGGGCAGAGGAGAGCGATAGATTGAAATCTTCGTTTTTGGCTAATATAAGTCACGAAATTAGAACGCCCATGAATGCAGTGTGTGGTTTTGCCTATTTACTTCAAAATGCCAAGGAGGAAGAGCGAAGACAAGAGTATATAGAACTGATACTTTCTAATTCGCAGGAGCTCCTTGAAATTATTAACGATTTAGTAGATTTGTCAAAAATTGATACAAAACAGGTAGAGATTAAAAAAAGTAATTGGTTAATAAATAGTATAATTGATGAGCTAAAAGCAATTCATTATCAATTGATAAAGAATAAAGGAATAAATCTGAAAGTTACAAAATCGCTTTCCGATACAGAGGATCAGATTTTTACAGATGGGTTGAAATTAAAGCAAGTGTTAAATATTCTAATAATAAATGCGATAAAAAACACCACCCATGGTAAAATTGAATTTGGGTATCAAGTGGAAGAATCGCACATAGAGTTTTTTGTTACTGATACCGGAAATGGAATCCCCTTAACGTATTTAAATACAATTTTTGAAAAATTCCGACAGATTGACTCCCATAATTTTGCAAGTCGTCAAGGTACAGGAATTGGTTTGTCAATTGCTAAAGCATATGTGGAGTTACTCGATGGAAGAATATGGGTTGAATCAAAGGAGAATGTGGGATCGAATTTTTATTTTCGTATTCCCTTTGCTCCTAAATTAATACACTATATAAAAAGAGATGAATAAAACAATTTACAATTGGACAGGAAAAACCATTTTATTAGTTGAAGATGATCAACCGAGTTATCTATTTTTAAAATACATGATTGAGAGTACCAATGCAAAGTTTTTGTTGGCAAAAACAGGGGGTGAGGCATTATCGTTTTTTACGAATAAAGCCAAAATTGATTTGATTTTGCTCGATATCAAATTGCCCGATTTTAGTGGGTTAACTGTTGTGGAAGAGATCAGAAAAGCAGGATCGGAGATCCCAGTGATAGCTCAGACGGCCTATGCTTTAACGCTTGATCGAGAAAAAGCAATAGAAAGTGGGTGTAATGAGTATCTTATAAAACCATTGCATAGAGATGCTTTGTTTGAATTGATGGATCAATACTTGTAATGCCATAAGTACGCGAATGTGCATATGGTTTCTAATCGTTAAAACCTTCTTAATTGTTGATTTTTTGGGGATTTATACACATTACAGGTATCTTGTGGTTGTTTGCAATAATATGTTGCTCTGATATGCCCATCATATATTCTTTAAATCCGGTTTTAGGGGAAGTCATAACGGCAATTAAATTGGCTCCACTTTGTTGAGCATAATCAATGGATGCCTCAGCGAAGCTCTTTTTTGAATTATTGGATTGGATTGAATATTTAATCCCCTTATTATCGAGCTCGGTTTTCAAGAATTGTATGTTTTGATTCGACTTGGCGGATAAATGTTGACTGCTGTGACCATCTTTAAAGATTAAAATTTCGCTTCGATAATGTTTTGCCAAGTAAATAATCCAGGGGAGCTTTTCTTTGTTTTCACTTTTGGAATTTATGGGCACTACTATTTTTTGTAAATAGTCGTTTGTGGGCAAATCTTGAACAACGAAAAAGGGAACATACGACCCAGCAAGTACTTTTAATGCCCAGCTTCCGGTTAATTTCTGAAACCCTTGCATTCCATGGGTTCCCATGATTACCATGCTTGCTTTAATATTATTTGCAACCTCGCTAATGGTTGTGAAAATTGATCCTTTTTTAATGATTAATCCGGGTTTAATACCATGAGTTGCATCGCAATTATTGGCAATGGATTGCAAATTAACTTGAATTTGTAATTCGTCGGCATTTTTGTCCAAAATATGAATAATCTGAATGCTATTATTTACCATACGAGCGATTCTGACGGCATGCTCTAATGCATATTTTGAAACGTCTGTAAAATCCCATGTTACTAGAATTGTCGAAGGAGTCATGTTTGGTGAGCTGTTTTACTTATTTCGGCGTAAATATTTGATTAATTCAACAATGTAATGCACATATTTGTTAACAAATATATTAAAATAGTGATGTGTTGAGAGTTAAAGTAAGAAAAATAATATTTTTTTGAGAATATGGTGAGAAATTAAGGTGATATTTGCTTGTAATACACCGTAAAAAGGCTTTATGGTGCAAAATAAAGCTACATTTGTAAATCCAAACAATGCGCTAAATTTCGTAAATGAGAACGTTTTTAACCTTTCTTTTATTGTTAATAATATCTTTAACGACCAATTATAGGGTGCTGTCGAACAGTCAAGTTGATAGTCTTAAAAAACAACTTCTCTTTTGCACTGATAGTATTCAACGCGCCGACTTACTCCATGAAATTGCTCGCAATATATCATTAAATAAGGAGACAAACAATCAAACTACCATATATTTAGAGGAGCTACTACAACTCTCCACACGGATTAATTATGTTGAAGGGTTGGTTAAATATTATGATTTAGCGGGCCATTTTGATCGTAATAATAGCGATTATGCCTCCGCCTTGCAGAAGCATTTTAAAGCATTACAATTGGCTGAGGAAAACAAATTAATTGAATATTTACCCCGAATTTATAATAATATTGGTGTTGTTTATCGTCGTATTGATGATTTTACAAATGCCATTAATTTTCATTTGAAATCTTTAAAAGTGGCCGAGATGGTGAATGATAAATCATCCATAAGTTATGCCTACAATAGTATTGGGAATATTTATTCTTTATCAAAGCAGTATGATAAAGCCTTGGAGTTTTTTCAAAAATCATTGGAATTTGGTCAGCAAAATAAGAACAAACGCAGTATCGCCATTAATCTAAATAATATTGGTGAAGTGTATGAGTTTATGGAACAGTATGAAAAAGCGCTGGAGTTTTATTCAAAATCGCTCTCCTATAATTTGGAAATCAATAGTATAAAAGGCTTGGGTATCTCCTATGATTGTATCGGGAATATTTATCGCAAGAGTGGGAAATATGAAAAAGCACTCTCATACTATTTGCAAGGTGTGGAAATGCATAAAAAGCATGGGGAGGAACTTTTTATGGCCATAAGTTTGAAAAATATTGGGATCATATATTTAGAATTAGACAGCATGAAATTTGCTGAAAAGAATATTGATCAAAGTATGAAATTGGCACTCTCTATAGCATCAAAATCGACCATTGCCGAGCTATATAAAATAAAAGTCCAAATTAGTGAGAGGAGAAATGATCCTGTTAAAGCTCTTTATTATGAACGGCTTAGGACTCAATATAATGACAGTGTTTGGAATGAAAACAACAGTATTAATATTGCTAAATTACAAGCAATATATAATAGTGAACGACAGTTAGAGGCCATTTTAAAACTGAATAGAGAGAATGAATTGAATGAGAAAATTATTGAACGACAAAACCGATTGAATTTTACGTTGATCATAATTATTTCACTAGTTTTAATTTTCTCCTTGTTGTTGTATCGCGAATATCAGATTAAAAAGAAAAACAATAATCAATTAAAAGCACAGGCAAACGTAATTTCGAGAAAGAATAAAGCTTTGGTTCATCAGAAGAAACGAATACAGCTAATCCATACTCGAATTACGGATAGTTTGAACTATGCCCAACGGATTCAAAGAGCATTATTGCCATCCAATGAGATGTTAAGTTCAATTTTTAAAGATTATTTTGTTCTTTATATGCCTTTGGAAGTAGTAAGTGGAGATTTTTATTGGGTGTCGAAGCAAAAAAACCAAACATTAATTGTTGCTGCCGATTGTACCGGACATGGAGTTCCCGGAGCCATGATGAGCATGTTGGGAATATCCTATTTGAATGAGCTTGTACTGCGATCGGATGTTAAAACCCCCGCCGATTATTTGAACGAACTGCGTAATTTGGTTATTCTTTCGTTAAAACAGAATGGAAGCTTTCGCGAGATAAAGGATGGAATTAGTTTGTCGTTTTGTATTTGCGATTCAGAAAATAAGACCCTTCAATTTGCTGGAGCTCAAAGCTCTGTAGTTACCACCTATTATGATGATACAAAAAATGAATATTCCATTGTAGAACACAAGGGTGAAAATATGCCCATAGGGTATTTTCCGCGAATTAAACCATTTGAAAATCATATAATTCCCACCGAAAACATTCGTAATTTGTATTTATTTAGCGATGGGTACATGGACCAATTTGGAGGTAAACGAGGACTTAGATACAAAAAGAAAACATTTATTTCAATCATTGAAGCTAATTTGGCAAAGTCACTACAGGAACAATGCGTTATTTTTGAAAATGAGTTCCAAACATGGAAGGCCGATAGAGACCAAATTGATGACGTTTTGATATTAGGGGTTAAGTTATGCGATTATTAACTTAGTTTCTCGATTAACCGGAGTTTTTCTAGATCAACTACCATTATCTCTTTTGTTTTTAAGGAAATTAGACCTTCTTTTTCAAATTCTTTTAAAAATTTCACCGTGCTTTCAACTGTTATGGAGGCGAAATCGGCAATGTCCTGTCGGGTGAGATATTGAAATAAATTATTGGAAATAAAATCTTCCGATGATAGATAAAGTATAGTTGATGCCAGCTTTCCACGCATTTGTCGATATGAAATATTATGCAGAATGTCAAGGTATCTTCGTTCCGTTTTGTAGTTTCGAGAAGTGATCTTTAGTGCAAATTCAGGATTCTTTACCAACAGCTCTTTCAGTGCCTCCTTATCGATCATACATATAGTTGTATCTTTCATTGCCGTTGCTGAATAGTTATAAATCGGTTCCCCAAAGACAGAGGAGAATGCCAAGAAATCACCTTCCTGTGAAATGCTGATATTCAGTTGTTTTTGGTGGCCTGTTTGAAGAAAAACTTTTACCAAACCATCAATTACAAAAAGCACATAGGGCGCAAACGCACCTTGTTTAAAAATGGTTTCTCCTTTTAGATACACGAGGCGTGTTTTCTTTTCTTCGATAAACGCAAGTTCATGAGCATCGAGATAACGAAAGCATCCTATCGAATTTAAATTGCTATTGGTGGATTCTTGATTGTTCAAAATTGATTGCGATTTTGTTTCTACGTTGCTAAATTAGATATTTTATGTGAATTTAATGTAAACTATTGTTTTAGCATGCGTTTTAGTTCTGTTTTTACTTATTTATTTCATTGATTTATTGTAAAATACAAAGTAGATCTACTCTGTATGAAATTAATGTATTCAATATGAAATTGAATCCAGAAATATTTTTGTTTCTGAAATTGTTAATTGAAGTTCGACGTTTTTTTGCTTTTATATTTTATGTTGATAATGAAAGACTTAAAATAATAAATTTGTATATTTGGTTCTGACAAAAACTGCGTATTATTTTCTGTAATAATCGCTAATGGGTTGGTTGTCAATTATATAGTTGCGCTCTGCTTTTGCAAAAATAGCAAAAGATGAGTCCTAATTTATTCAAATTTATAGCAACAGATGTCAAAAATTAAGAAGTTTGGAACTTTTGGTGGGGTTTTTACCCCATCGATACTCACTATTCTTGGAGTAATAATGTATTTGCGTTTTCCAGTCATTCTTGGTCAGACTGGATTAATCAATACCATTGGAATTATAGTAATAGCGCATATTATCTCTATTACTACAAGTTTGAGTGTGGCATCGCTTTCAACGGATAAACCGGTGCGCAACGGTGGCACTTATTTTATGATATCGCGCAGTTTGGGACTGCCCATTGGTGGAACATTAGGTTTGGCACTTTTTGTGGGGTTGTCGTTTAGCGTAAGTCTTTATTTAATTGGGTTTTCTGAAAGCTTCTTACAATATTGGGATATTGAGAATAGTAAAAATGCAATTCGTATAACCGGCACCATTGTATTGATTGTCGTAACCACCATAACTTTCATTAGCACATCATTGGCCATTAAATCTCAATACATTATAATGGGGTTGATTGTTTTGTCGTTTCTCTCCATTCTTTTGGGAAACCATGAGTTTACACCCACGACCATTAGTTTAAAACCCATTGCTACGGCGGCACCGTTTATGGTCCTTTTTGGTATATTTTTTCCGGCAGTAACTGGATTTGAAGCTGGAGTTTCCATGTCGGGCGACCTAAAAGATGCAAAAAAATCACTGCCTTTGGGTGCAATTATGGCGGTTGGTGTTGGTTTTGTAATCTACATACTATTTGCTCTTTTCTATACTTTTACCGTTGATGCTCATGCACTTGCCAATGATCCACAGATTCTTTTTAAGATATCGCTTGTTCCTGTGTTAGTAATTGCGGGTATTTGGGGAGCAACGCTTTCGTCAGCGTTGGGTAGTATTTTGGGCGCACCGCGGATTTTGCAGGCAATTGCCATGGATAAAATCGCTCCAAAGATTTTCGCAAAAGGAACCGGCAAAACCAATGAGCCGCGCAATGCATTACTCCTTGTGTTTTTGATTGCCGAGGTGGGGATATTAATAGGCGAGCTTGATTTAATTGCACGTATTGTCTCCATGTTTTTTATTACCACCTACGCTTTTCTAAACTTAGCATCGGCGATTGAAAGTTGGTCGAGTTCCGATTTTCGACCCGCATTTAAAGTCCCTCGATTTGTGAGCGTTTTAGGAACATTGTCCGCATTTATTGTAATGATATTGCTCGATTTCCTTGCTTTGGCTGGCGCAACGGTAGTGTTGGGCGTGCTCTATTTTTATTTGCAACGCAAAGAACTTATTTTGGAAAGCGGCGATGCTTGGAGCAGTTTCTGGACAAGTTTGGCAAAGCGATCTTTGTTGAATTTGAGTGTTCGGAAACCAGATAAACGAAATTGGCGACCAAATATTATTTTGTTTAGTGGTGGCGAAAAAGCACGTCCACATCTTGTTGAAATAGGTCTCTCTTTAACAGGTAAACTGGGCGCATTGACTGATTTTAACTTGTTAATCGATGGAAAGCAATCAATGCAATTGGATGCACCAAAAAAGAGCAACAATCTCAATTATTTTGTCCGTGAATTAAGTTGTCCCTCCATTCAAGAAGGCATTGAAACGATTACAAGCGTCTATGGTTTCAGCGGATTTGAGCCCAATACGGTGTTAATGGGATTCATTAAAGATCCAACACATTTGCAGTTTTTCAATGATATTATTGGGGGATTAAAGTTGAAAAAGCTCAATGCTATTTTTCTGAATTACAATAAAAACAAAGGCTTTGGTAAGAAACAAAATGTGGATGTCTGGTGGAACGGAAAAGGACGACATCTCAGTTTCTCGTTAAATGCACTGCAGTTTTTACTTTCAGATCCTACTTGGCTCGATACGCAAGTTCGAATTATGGTCATTAACAGCGATACCTCGCAAGAGGAGCATATTATTCGAAATACCAATTCCATACTTTCAGAAAAACGTATGAAAGCCGAAGTGTGCGTCTTGAGCGACGATTTTGGTTCGCGGAGTACACACGATATTATACAATCCGAGTCCAACGAGGCTGATTTAATAATTCTAGGTGTTTCACAAAAGAAAGCTCTTTTTACCGATACCATTGTTGCTGATATTTTAAGTTACGAACCTAGTTCCTTGATTTTAAGTTCAACCGACGAATTTGAAGAGATAACCATTGTTGAGAAAGTGGCGCAAAAGAGCATTGAAACCAAACCAATGCCCTCGGTCGCAATCTTGCAGGTTTTACCGCCGCTTGGAAATAAAGTGGTGCAAAACCGAGTTGAGGGGTTGGACTTGCGTTTTCAGAGTTATGCTCAAGAGTTTGCCAATATATCGATTACAAAATCGGTGTATATTCTGAAAACCATTTTTAGTGATTTGGCGGAAATTGTTTCCAGCAATAAGAGTAATTTGGAACGGATTGTTTCTGAAAGTGATAGCCATGAAATTAAAAAAGCAATTATTCAAAATCATTATGTTTTCTTACGAAATGTAAGTCACTATCTGGAAAACAAAATCATAGCTTTAGTTAAAGAGAGTGAAGAGCTTCTTAATCAGAGTATTTCAAAAGTAATTACACAGCTTGGAAACACTTTATACGAAACCCCGGATTCAATTACTTTGTCGTATTTTGTTGTCTCCAAGAATCGGAACAAAGATGTAAAGGTGCGTTTTCATTCGTTGCTCAATTATCTTTTCGAGCACGATGTGAAGCCAGAGATTAGGTCACAACTTATTCATTTAGAGGATTTAACGTTGGGTCAAATTGTGGCGGTTAAGCAGTTGGTTTTGGGGGTTAACGATACCTATGAAAAACTATTGCTTAACTTACAGAACGATATTCAACCCTTTTTAACGGAATTTGATGGTGTGCTTGCTTCGTTTAGCGATATTGACGAACAACTTAGTGTATTTAAAGCCACTGCAACGGGCAATATTCACGCGGTATTTCGTGCGGCAACCCATCAATTGGCAACGAATTTTAATGATCCCAAAAACGTCAAATATCCAAAAATGGATAAAGTCGTCTGTTCTGAAAATGCTGAGTTTTTTGATTCTTTTGGTCAAAATTGGGGCGATGGAATCAATCAGCTTTGCAATACAATTTACTTGAATGCCATTATATTGTCGAAAAAGAATATTGCTAAAAACTTGATCGATAGCGGAATAGAAAAAGTTGGAATACAAATATCGGAGGGATTGCTTCAACCCATCAAAATTTTAGAAAGCAACTTGAATTTGGTTCGCCAACGGAGCGATCAAAAATTGGATTCACCAAAATTTGCCGTTGATTTTTCGGTGCAGAAGATCTTTGATGAGTCGTACGAAAAAATTACCCAAATTATTAATGGATTGCCCGAAGAGTTTGTTATTCCGGTTTCAATATACAGCAATGCCGAATTGATAGCCTTTAACGATTATAATTCAACGACCATCAATCTTCGCAAGTTGGCAAATTTTGCCCTCGATACCCTTTTTGCCGAGCCTTTTTATCGCGAAATTGAGCAGTTGGGTGAAAGTGTTAACAATGCTCTTTTGGAGTGCAAAGAGGCCAATAGTTTGCTTGTTTTTCAACTTAACAATCGCGATTTTGATGCCGATTCTTTGGATGTGGATTTAAAATTCGATGTGGAGATATTCGACAAACTACAAAAGCAGATTGAGGTACAAAAAAGCATGGTTAATACGGCTTTGCAGCGCATCGACCACTATTCAAAACTACACTTAAACGAGTCGTTTTCAAAGTTGTTTTATCATTCCATTGTTGATTCTGAAACCAAAATATCCAGCGAGAAACGAAATCAAAATAAACAGAAATTACGAATTGCCATCACCCATAATATTGCTGCTATACAACGGTTTGTGAATCGTGGCATAATTAATCTATTAAATAGCACAAGCAAAGGTAGTTTACTTTCAAAAAAGTATTTTGCGAAAGCAGAAAAGCGTCAAACACAGATTCAGGAAGTGCTTAATTTGCGCGATCAAGTTAAATCCAACGCAAAAGTATATAACTCTATTCCAGTGTTTTATAGAAATTTAATGAGCAGTAGTTCAAAAATTCACGATGAGTTTTGGATTCCGCGAAACAAGGAGATGCAACAACTCAGAGATTCATTGCAACGACATCGCAATGGAATTGGTGGTGCAGTAATTGTCAAAGGCGCGCACGGGTCCGGTAAGACTACCTTTTCGCGTTATGCAACCTCGCATCTGTTCCGACAGGGGAATGTTTTTTGGATAAATCCGCCTAAACAAGGCTCAGTCAGTGTCGCTCAGTTTTTAACCCATTTGCAAGAACAAATTGCGGATATGGTCGATTTTAACTCCATATTTAGCAATCTGCCGTTTGAAAGCGTTGTTGTAATGAATGATCTTGAACTCTGGTGGGAGCGAAATCCCAATGGATACGCCGTGATGAATACGATTATTGAACTTATTCGGAACTTTGGCAATAAAATTCTTTTCATCTTAAATATCAATAATCATTCGTTCAATTTAATAAAGCAAAGTCTTCCTTTGGAGGAGAATTGTTTGGCAATTATTGATTGCGAACCGTTTAATGCAAAAGAGATTCAACAGTTGATTTTGAGCCGACATAAATCGAGTGGATTAACGCTGACGTATGGGCATCGATCCGAGGAGTCTGTCTCCCAACTCACCCTATCGTTGCTTTTTAATGCGTATTTTGGTGTCTCCGGAGGAAATCCAGGTGTAGCGCTCAATAGCTGGAGATATTGCATTACCAATATTCAGGGTGATTCGGTGTTTATTAAAAAACCAAAAACCTTTAATGCTGATGTTTTGATGAATCTCTCCCCCGATTGGTTAATTACGGTGGCGCTCTTTATTCAACACAAAAACATGGATTCCGATAAGCTTTCTAGGGTGCTGTATTGCGAAAAATCACACGCCGAGAATGTAATGCGAGTTTTAAATAATTCAGGAATTATTGTTGCTAAAACTAAAACTACCTACACGCTTGAACGTTCCATTGAGCCGATGCTTGTGGATGCATGTTTGAAAAAAGGATTACTTTAAACCCAAATCCATGATTGTTAAGATATTAAGTGTTATTGTAGCCATTTTTATAGGATTCCGAGTTCTTTCGTTCATCGTTGGTCGATTGCATTATTTGAATCGAATTCGTCATCGAATAAATTTAGTTCTGCCCATTATTGAGTTGTTGGTTTGGATTGGTACTATTATGTGGATTGTAAAATTGATTTACGAAACCCATAACTATGAGTTGCTGATCTCTTTGGGTGTGATTTTTCTCCTTTTTATTGTACCGGCATTCTCGTTACTGCGTGATTTTATTTCCGGCATTTCCTTAAAGGCACAAAGCACGATATTTTTAGGTGCATTTTTGGAAGTGAATCAGATTCAGGGCGAGGTAGTTAAAGTGGGACATTTCGTGGTTGAACTAAAGGATTCTCATGGCGATATTAGAACCTATCCATACAGTCAAATTCGATCGAAAGTAATTTTGAGAACCAGCGATAATGTTCATTTGGTAAAGCTTAAACTAGAATTTCAGATTCCAGATAACAATCACATAAACGATACCTTGAAAACTATAATTCATGTTATCATAAACACGCCATGGTGCGCGCCATCCAAAATGCCCGTTGTCGATCAAGTGGTGTCCAATAATGGAGTTTCCAATGTTATTGTGGGAGTTTATTCGCTGAATAAATCATATGGCGAAAAAATCAAAGGTGTGGTTGATTTATATTTGCAGCAAAACTCATAGACATTATCATGGTAGGTTTGTTGAACGCCTAATGGTTTACAATTTATGTTATTGTGAGATCTCTGCACGTGACGTTCTGTTGCCATGAATATTTGTCGCCGTAGGTGGCAAATAGCGATAGAAATCGTAAAATGAAACGAATTCGTCGCTCCGTAGGTGCGACATGTTTTCACGTTTTGTTTGTTGCACATCGAACGGCGTACGTATCCATTTTCACCATCGTTTTTTTATCGCTATTTGGCCACAATGTGAGTGGTGATGGGGATGTTGATTTCTTTTGTTGTGAAGGGCAACAGATTGCACGTTTTGAACTGGTATAAAAAGAGAGACAGTTCATTATGAACTGTCTCTCTTTATTATATAAGAAAATTACAGATTAATATCTATAATGATCGGCTTTGTAAGGACCTTCGGCAGGTATTCCTAGATATTCGGCTTGTTTCGGTGTTAGTGTGGTTAATTTTACTCCCAATTTCTCAAGGTGTAATTTTGCTACCATCTCGTCGAGGTGTTTTGGCAATCGATATACATCAATTTCATAGTCATTTTTCCACAAATCAATTTGTGCCAGTGTTTGATTTGTAAATGAGTTACTCATCACAAATGATGGGTGACCCGTTGCACAACCAAGGTTTACCAATCTACCTTCGGCCAAAAGAATAATAGAATGACCATCTTCAAAATAGTATTGATCTACTTGTGGTTTAATGTTCTCTTTTCGGATTCCTTTCCATGCTTCCAACTCGGCAACTTGAATTTCGTTGTCGAAATGCCCAATGTTACAAACAATGGCTTGATCTTTCATTTTCGACATGTGTACAGCCGTTAGAACATCTCTGTTTCCTGTGGTTGTGACATAGATATCGCCTTCGTCTAACGCATCTTCAACAGTTTTAACTTCGAATCCTTCCATGGATGCTTGTAGTGCACAAATCGGATCAATTTCGGTTACAATTACGCGTGAACCGTAGGCTTTCAGCGATTTAGCCGAACCTTTACCAACATCACCGTAACCACAAACTACCGCTACTTTACCGGCAAGCATTACGTCGGTTGCTCTTTTGATACCGTCGGCAAGCGATTCGCGACATCCATAAAGATTATCGAATTTTGATTTTGTGACTGAGTCGTTTACATTGATGGCGGGGAAACGAAGTTTTCCTTTTTCCATCATTTGATACAAACGGTGAACGCCTGTTGTAGTCTCTTCGGAAACTCCTTTAATAGCGTCAATTCGATTACTCCAGAATTTTGGATCTTCGGCCATTACACGTTTCAACATTTTATACAACTCTGCCTCGTCTGGGCCATCGGCTTTACGATCAAGGATCGAAGCATCTTTTTCAGCTTCAAAACCGATGTGTACCATAAGGGTTGAGTCGCCACCGTCGTCAACAATTAGGTTTGGCCCTTTTCCGCCTGGGAAATTAAGTGCTTGAACGGTACACCACCAATACTCCTCCAATGTTTCGCCTTTCCACGCAAAAACAGGAATACCAAGATCGGCTATAGCCGCAGCAGCGTGGTCTTGGGTACTGAAAATATTACAACTTACCCATCGTACATCGGCGCCTAATTTCACAAGTGTTTTAATAAGAACTGCGGTTTGAATGGTCATGTGTAACGATCCCATTATACGCGCTCCTTGTAATGGTTTTGATTCCCCATAACGTTCCTGTAATGCCATTAATCCCGGCATTTCGTGTTCTGCAATTTCAATTTCTTTATGACCGAATTTTGCCAACGACATATCGGCTACTTTATACGGAAGGTTTAATCCTAATAATTTTTCCATCTTTGTTTATAATTAATGTTTCTGTTTATAATCGGATTGTCTTATTTTTTGCCTTTAATTACCTCTAGGGCTTTTAAGAATGTTGGGTCTATCTCGTTCATTATTAGATAGAAGCCAGTTTCGTCAATTAGGTTTCTAACGATTAGGGCTTTAATCTGTTTTTCGAGATATTTATCGCCTTTTGTACGTTCTGCGTCGGTAACTTTCACTCCTTTTTTAATTGCATAGTCGTAAAATTTCTGCATTATCTCTTGACGATGTAAATAGTTTTCAAGACTTTTAGCGTCGGTATAAGTTTTTAGTTTTTCCCGATTTTGGTCGGCATAATCGTATGTAAATTGAAAATCGATTCCCATTTGTCGTACTTTAGAGAAGAATTTTGAACCGCGCGTAGTGTCAGCAGGTACAAATATATCGGGCATAATTCCGCCACCGCCATAGACTGTTTTTCCGCCGGGAGTTGTGTATTTCAACGATTCGTCGTGTTTAATACTGTCTTCTTGGGTAAATTCACCATGTTCGAATCGGGTTATTAAATCCTTGGCATACTCCTCCTCATTGTCATACGATTTTTGAATTGAGCGTCCTGTTGGTGTGAAATAGCGTGCCACGGTTAAACGTAGTGCGCTACCGTCGTTAAAATAAATTGGTTCTTGCACCAATCCTTTTCCAAAACTACGGCGTCCCACAATAATTCCACGATCGTTATCTTGAATAGCACCTGCTAAAATTTCACTCGCCGATGCACTCCACTCGTCAATCATAATCACAACATCATTGTTTTGAAGAAATCCTCGAGCCGAGGAGAGGTAATCAAAACGAGGACGTGCCTTCCCTTCTGTGTAAACAATGGTTTTTCCGGCCGGCAAAAATTCATCGACAATTCGCACGGCATCTTGCAAAATTCCGCCACCGTTGCCTCGTAAATCGAGAATTAATTTTCGCATTCCCTGTTGCTTTAGGAGGGCGATTTTTTCCATAAATTCGTTGTAGGTGGTCATGCTAAAACGAGATATTTTGAGATATCCCACATCGCCTTGCGCCACATATGCGACGTCGATACTATGAATTGGAATTTTATCGCGAATAATATCAAATGAGAGCTCCTTGTCAATGCCCGGACGTACCACAGTGATGTTTACTTTTGTGCCTTTTAATCCCTTAAGCCGCGCCATTATTTTCTCATTGGTGATTTTTATACCGGCAACAATGGTGTCGTTGACCTTAATAATTCGATCGCCACCTCGAATTCCCACTTTTTCGCTGGGTCCTCCTTGGATTGGCTGAATTACATATACTGTGTCGTTTCGGAGATTGAAGGTGATTCCAATGCCGTCAAAGTTTCCGCGAATGGGTTCGTCTGCTTCGGCAAGTTCTTTGGCCGGAATGTAAATTGAATGCGGATCGAGTTGCTCTATAATTTTAGGAATGGCATTTTCAACCAGAGTGTCGTATGAGACTGTATCAACATAATTTTCACCAACAAGTTGCAATAAAATATCGATTTTATTTAAGTTGTTGTTTCTTCCTCCGGCCGTTTCTAAATTGTTTCCAAAGAGCGTTTTGTAAACATACATCCCAAAAACAACGCTAACGGCTATGATAATGGGCAATAGAATCTGAATTTTACTATTTTTATACATGCATTTTCTTTTAATCAGGTAAATAAATTAAATCGATACCGGCTTTTTCAAGCAATCTTTTTCCGTCGTCGCTGCGATAGCTTTCGGAGTATACGACTCGAATTATTCCAGCTTGGATAATCAATTTTGCACATTCGATGCAGGGTGCTGCTGTTACGTACAGCGTGGCTCCATCGCTTGAATTTGCGCTTTTTGCCACTTTTGTTATTGCATTTGCCTCGGCGTGTAAAACATAGGGTTTTGTGGTATCGCCGTCTTCACACTCGTTTTCAAATCCAGAAGGCGTTCCGTTGTACCCATCGGAAATAATCATTTTGTCTTTCACCAATAATGCGCCTACTTGACGACGAATACAATACGAATTTTGAGCCCAAATGCGCGCCATCTGTAAATAACGTTTATCGAGTAATAATTGTTTGTTCTCGTTGTAAGCTTTCGTATTCATGATTTCCGTTTATTGATATTTAGTGTTTGTGGCTATTGTGAAACAAAACGAATCGACAAAGGTATGTTTTTTAGGGGCTATTTCGCTAAAAAGCAATGGTTTTAATAGCAAATATTTTGCCATCTTATTAAATCCTAGTTTGATGGTTGTGGACGTGTCTTTTTAAGAGCATTGGGCTCCAAATAATTTGATTCTTTTTGCGTAAACAGTTTCGATGAATCGGGTTTGGAAGCGTACAATTAGAACGAGCAGAATGTAGCAATGTTATCATTGTTATATCCTGCCCGCTCACTCCTTAGTGGTTTTAAGTTTACTTAAATTGGTTATTCATTAGTGATTATATGTTTGGGTTTTAAGGTTTCTGTTTATTAATTTTTCCGAAATTGGAATCGACAAATGAATGTTTTTCCGGAAAATTTTTCTTTATCCATTTGATGATTTTTCAGTTGTTTTTCTACAAGGGTTTTGTACGTGTTTTCACCGTTTATGGCTACAATGTTTGTTTTTCCATCGTTGTTGATATAGATTTCGGCTACCACCTCGGTGTTTTTTTGTTCGTCCCAAGGGATATCCGATTGAGACACTCGAAGGGTTAACTTGTTTTTCATTTCATTTCTACACTCAATCGTTGTTTCTGAAACTGGGGTGATTGCTTTACTAGTTGTTGCAAATCCAATTAATACGATTGTTGCGGCTAAAATTTTGAAAGTTTTCATAGTTGTATGTTTTATGTGGTTATTAATCATTTTCTATCGCGATACTCTATATTGGTGTATTACTTGACTACGACACTGCAAATATAACACAGAAGGTTTTCGATTTCCAAATATTTTCCCATTTATTTTCAATGAAAAAATATTCAAAATTTATAATATCTACAACTATAATTGATTACAATATATAATAACTTTGATCTATTTTAGGAATGTGATTCGATTTTAACTCTTATAGGCTTGGGATGAAAACTACAAATAGCAAAAAGGCATCCTAGGATGCCTTTTTGTAAATGAAATCGAATTATTAAAAGTTGTGAGTATTCCTCACTTTGTAGTTCTCATTTTATTTCAAATTGCGTAGATATTCCGATGAGCTTAGCGATGCAATTGTGCCATCGGCAACAGCGGTGGTTACCTGTCGATATTTTTTTGCAATGCAATCGCCAGCGGCAAACACGCCCGGTATATTTGTTTTGAGATCCGAATCGACAATAAATTCGTTGCGTTCATTCAGATTTATCAAATTCTTAAACTCGTGTGTGTTTGGCGAATATCCCACAAAAATAAATGCGCCTTCGATGTTTTTGGTCGTCATTTTCCCTGTGGGAAGATGTTCAATGTCAACACTATTCAGTGTTCCATTTCCATTAAAAGATCGGAGTTCCGACTCCATCACAAATTCAATTTTTGGATTTTCTTTTGCCTCTTTAATGGCGTGTTCAAAGGCTTGAAAATGGTCGAATTGATGTACGATGGTTATTTTTGTGGCAAATTTTGTTAAACTAACGGCTTCTTCGAGCGCTGAATTCCCGCCCCCTACAACAACAATTTCTTTATTGGTAAAAAACTCGCCATCGCAAGTTGCACAATAGGAGATCCCTGTTCCTTTGAAGGTATCTTCGCCCGGAATATTGAGCGATCGGGGTCTGCCGCCCGGAGCTAAAATTACCGATTTTCCCTTAAAGGTGCGCCCATCTTCCAATTCGACCCATTTTATGGTATCTTCCAGATGGTAGGCAATTATTTTAGCATTGCTCTTAATGTCTGCTCCAAAACTTTTGGCTTGTTTTTTCATGGTGTTCGACAGCGAATACCCTTGGGTGGACTCTACGCCGGGGTAGTTAGCAATTTCGTGGGTAAGAACCATTTGTCCACCAATGGCGCCTTCGTTTAGAATTAAGGTTTTTTGTTTTGCTCGCGACGAATAAATGCCTGCGGTTAAACCGGCTGCACCTGCGCCCACTATTATTACATCATATATCTCGTCCATAATTGTATTGTTTTGTTGCTATTTTGGGGTTATCGAGTCGCATATTTTTGTGCGACTCTAGTTCTCTAAGGGGTTGAAAATCAAGCTTATTTGTATTAATCTCATTTAATTAACACTTTTTTGCCACCGCTCATCCTTTTTTCCTAAAGAGAGCTGCGCACGTGTTTTCCCATCTAGGTATGTAGGGGAAAGTTTAAAATGTTAATTTTTGCTTATTCAAATGACAATGCTTTTAGTAATTTTGAAAGGCTTTTTTCTTGCTAAAACTATTTAAAGTGTTGATCCAGAATGGGTGTAATTTGACTTCGGTTTTGAATGCTCGACGTTGCTTGTACCATCACTCCGTTTTTATAGTAAACTGTGAATGGAAGACCCATAAACCCTTTACACATTGCCGCATTTCTGATTGGTGCTGCTTCGGGGGAATCGAAGGCCATGGAGTAGAATTTGATTGTGCTTCGTTCGCTCTCCAACTCTTCCATTGTGTCATATACCGGAATACACATTGGTCCCATGCGTCCGCAACAAACCATAACATTTTCGTTTTCAGCAACTAATTTTTCCAGCTCCGAGGCTGTTTCAATTTCGTGGATTTCTGTTTGTAATCGTTTCATCGTATTTTTTATTTAGTGTTTAATATTTCGTTAATTATTGTTTTGTTCGATTCTGTTTTTCCGTTCAAATAATCGGAAATAAGCTCTTGTGCCGATTTTATTTCAACACCCACAAACAGGTTAATGTGGAGTTGGTGAAAGAGATTCATTATTGTACGGTCAATTTTATGCGTAATAATGTCACTAATTTTTTCGTCGAACGCCCATTGAGGCATCTCCAATATTTGGGTCTTTGGCGGTAGTTTTGTTTCTTGGGAAACTACAATTCCATTTTCAATGGTGAAAACCAAATAGTGATTACATTGTCCAAAATATTGGCTTAGTTTATTGTTTTCAATGGAAATGGCTACTCGTTTCATAGGCTAAAAATTGATGTTACAAAGATAGATGGCCGTGTATCTGAATGCAAGAAAAGCGAGTTTGGGAAAACCGGATTCTGACCTATAATTTTATAGGTTTTTAGTTATCATACGATAATTTTAGGAAATGTAAAGCGCATAACTGAAAGTAAATGAGCTGTTTGTGTTTTATTTTGGTTTGCAACGATTAGTGTTTCTGGACCTTACAGTTGTATGGAAAAACGAACTTAGATATTAGTTGGTAAATCGATGGTTTTGTATTTGTTTCATAACGAAGTTTAAAAAACTACAGAACTCTCATTGCATAAATTGATTAATCGGAATTGATACGATGTTATTTCATCGTATTTTCAAGAATTTAGAATAAATCGGTTAGATTTGCACCTCTGGTTTTGTCTAGGTTGGCAAATAGCGATAACATACCTCTCAATTTATGCTTGGAATTAAGATAGATTTCGATAAACGGATTTTTGGGTTTGAACTTTTGCGTACTCATGTTCTATTTTCTGTTGGTCGTGGTCGTTGATTTCTACCTGGAATCATGATCTAAGATTTTTCTTTAGGGATAACAAAATCCTCAAAGCCTAATGTTGATGTGAGCAATAATAACATAGAAATATTCTACGAGAATGATTAATCAAATAACAAAATTGTTTCAATTAAATCCAGACTATGAGAAAAGAGTATTTGGACTTGATTTAATGCGTGCATTAGCTATACTTTTTGTTGTTATGGGCCATGGTGGTTGGATCTTAAATAAAGCTAATACTGATTTTCCATGGATACGTTTTATAGATGGCGTTGAATTATTTTTTGTTTTGAGTGGATTTTTAATTGGAGGGATCCTTATTAAGATATTTCAGAATACAGAGTCGCCTACAATACGGACTATTTGGAATTTTTGGATTCGTCGATGGTTTCGTACTTTGCCAAATTATTATTTAGTACTGATTTTAAATATTTTGTTTGTTAGTTATGGTATAATCAATGAAGATTTCTCTCAATTTAACTGGAAATTTTTTCTTTTCCTTCAAAACTTCTCTCAACCTTTTTATGGTTTCTTTTGGGAGTCATGGAGTTTAAGTATTGAAGAGTGGTTTTATCTTTTATTTCCAATAATTTTAGGCTGCTTTTATCTCCTTGGTAAGGCCTTAAAGATTTCTAAAAAAAGTATTTTCCTTTATTCAATCTCTTTATTTCTTCTAATTCCTTTATTGCTTAGAGTTTTTGTAGCATCTAAGTTTGAAGTTGACCAATTTTGGCTGGGAGTTAAAATATATAAAGTTGTTATTTATCGATTAGATGGCATTGCATTAGGACTTCTTGCCGCGTTTATAAAACACTGGTATCCAAAGTTTTGGGTTAAAAGCCGTAACCTTAGTTTTGTTTTAGGTGTCGTTTTGAGTTATGCTATACTATATTTTTCGTGGTTGCCGAATGATTTTTCAACAAAGGTTTTTAAAATTATTCTTGGAAGTATCGGTTGTTTTTTGCTGTTGCCAAAATTTGACAGCATGAAGTCTGCGCCCCCTTTAATCACGAAAGTTATTACTCATATAAGTTTAATATCATATTCAATGTATTTAATAAATTTGGCTCTAGTTTCGGAGGTTATTCGTGATAATTTTCCGCCACATGGACCAAAATCAGCTTGGGCATTGTATTTACTTTACTGGGGAATTGTAATCATTGTATCTACATTGCTATTCAAGTATTTTGAAAAACCAATAATGGATTTTAGAGAAAGATTTAAATCTAAACAATAGTTAAGCACAACCCGCAAAATAGTACGTCAGGAGATTTACGTAAATTTAAGTAGTGTCAGCAAGAAAACACCTTGTTTTTCTGTCTTTGATAAGAACTCGTCAAAGACAGAGCCTGTCCCGTATTCTTATCGGGAGCTTTCGAAGTTTTTGAAAATAAGGATTTTACTAATTGTAAATGACTGTTTCAAAAACGAGAATAACGCAGAAATAAGCGGAGCGATTCACGAATGCCAAAAATAAATATTTTATGAGTAATTTGGTGTTTTCTTACAAAGACTAAGTATATAGCCATGTGGTTTCTTTTGCTCAATCCATTGAAAGGGGTGAAAACTGCAGTTGGAAAACTTATTTTAGTGATAAGTGTTTTGCCATATTCATTATAATTGTTTAATTTGCTCATAATTCAGCTTATAGGTTAACATTTTCCTACATTTATGAGCAATTGGCTATTTCGGTCTAATGGTGCCACCCTTTTCGGTCAAACCGTGCCACTTTGAAAGATCTTGCAATGATACAAAAAATTAGTTATTCATTTTTCAAAATGCCTTTTCTTAGTGACTCTCCTTTGAG
>JAQVXQ010000128.1 GCA_028709085.1 Salinivirgaceae bacterium
GGTTGCAGCTGGGCATCTGGGAAATGCTCAGGTTGTTTTTATAGCTATTACTTCTAATCCGAAGCTTTATTTGAAAATTTATTATCCTAAGCACGGACTTCCTGGTAGAGTTGTTTTTGATAGTACAAATTGGTGTGCTACACTAAACAACAAAACGGATGGAAATGAAATGCTTGGCACTTATCTGCTCGATAAGGAAAGACGAATTGTATGCAAAGGAAACATTTTGAAAAGTGACCAGAAATTGACAGAATTCCGACAACTTATAGATTCATTACCAAATTAACTGAAAATATATTATGAAGTTATTTAACTTGTTGCTAGTTATTGTTGTCTGTGTTTGTGCCTATAGTTGCTCAAATGAAGCCTCCGCCGACCACTCTTCTAAGCTTAATGGAAAAGTATCGCCACCAATAGTGGATACATTGACGGTAGAGCTTGCTGACTTTCGAAAAGAAATCTTGAGTACAGGAAAGCTTCGGGCGGCGGAAAAAGCCGAAGTGCGTTTTCGTGCATCAGGACAGATCGCTGACATCAAAGTTAAAACTGGCGACAAAGTTACTAAAGGTCAACTCCTTGCAGTGCTGAACGATGAGGAAATTCAGTTAAAATTAAGAAAGTATCAGATAAACTTAAATAGGGCGGTTGTTGAATTTAAAGATATTCTAATCGGCCAAGGTTATAATCCCGAAGATACTTCAGCGGTACCTGCTAATTTTTTAACGATTGCAAAAACAAAATCGGGTTATTCTGATGCACTGGTTGCTTACGATGAGTTGCAATATGCCTTTCGTGCAACCAAACTTTATGCTCCATTTGAAGGTGTGATATCAGACCTTTCTATTAAAAAATGGGAGCATATAAGCTCAGGCGAAATCTTCTGTACGTTAATAAATAATGAAAAATTTCACGTTTGTTTCTCGCTTTTAGAATCGGAAATACAAGATGCTGAAATCCGTAAAATCATTATTGTCTCTCCCCTTGCCGGAGGCGAATTTATTGGGGTTATTGACCAAATTAATCCATCGGTTGATGAAAACGGTTTAGTTACAGTTTGGGGTTTAATCGATAATAAAGCAAAAACCTTATTGGATGGGATGAATGTAAGGGTAAATATGATTACTCAAATTTCTAACCAGATTGTCATTCCTAAAACTGCAGTGCTTCAACGTCAAAATAGACAAGTAGTATTCACCCTAAAAAATGATTCTATTGCAATTTGGAACTACATAAAGACTATACATGAGAACAGTTCATGTTATGCCATTTCTGAAGGTCTAGTACTAACTGATGTTGTTATTGTTGAGGGAAATTTGAATTTAGCTCATGAATCGGTTGTCACCATAAAAGAAGAGAAATAGCCAATGGTTCGCTTTCTAGTACGTCGCCCCATTGCTGTTACCATGTCCTATCTTGCCCTTTTTATATTGGGTTTGGTGGCGTATTCTATGTTGCCGGTTTCGTTGATGCCTGATATTGATGTTCCCATAATTACGGTTCATGTTAATGCCGAAAACATGGATGCTCGTCAATTAGAAAGTACGGTAGTGAAACCTCTACGTCAGCAATTGATGCAAGTTGCCGGAGTTGTCGATGTGAAAAGTGAAACTCAGAATCGACAAGGAATTATCCATTTGCGAATGGAGTTTGGATCCGATACCGATTTAGCTTTTATTGCTGTAAATGAAAGAGTTGATCGAATTATGGGCTTTCTTCCCAAAAGCATGAAACGTCCATCTGTAATTAAGGCCGGCGCAACGGATATTCCAGTACTTTATTTGAACGTATTGGCAAAATCAACATTTCTTGGGAGCAAAACCAACTCGGGAGAAATAAACGAGGCAACTTTTCTTGAATTAAGTCGATTTGTTACAGGAATTATCAAAAGCCGTATCGAGCAACTGCCCGACGTTGCTATGGTGGATATGAGTGGAACTGTAGATTATCGGATTTCAATAATTCCCGATTTAGTGAAACTGCAATCGGCCAACCTTTCTCTTCAAAATATTGAATTGGCACTACAAGAGAATAATGTTACTATTGGGAATATCATGGTTAAGGATGGGATTTATCAATATAACTTGCAGTTCGAAAATCAACTTACAGATATTGCCAGAATAGGTGAGGTATATTTGCGTGGAGGCTCAAAGAGTATTCGATTGAGAGATATTGCTGAAATACGGAGTGAAATTATTGAGCGTTCAGGCTTAATCACATCGGGGAAAAATGAAGTCATTTCGTTGGCCATTATTAAAAAATCAGATGCTCAGATTGAGAAAATGCAAATGTCCCTGTTCCATTTGCTAAAGCAATTTGAGAGAGATTATCCCGATATTGAATTTGAGATCTTACGGGATCAAACACGCTTGCTAAAATACACCATTAATAATTTGGGAAGTACTCTAGTTATTGGGGCAATACTTTCGTTTTTGATCATGTTTCTTTTTTTACGAGATTGGCGTTCGCCTGTTTTGATAGGGATGTCGGTTCCAGTATCGCTTATCGTTAGTGTCTTGCTTTTTCATCTTTGGGGTTTGTCAATTAATATCATTTCTCTGTCGGGTTTAATATTAGGTATTGGAATGATGATTGACAATTCGATAATCGTGATTGACAATATAGTGCAGCATGCCGAGCGAGGATGCCGTAACGAAGAAGCATGTGTTCGCGGCACCAACGAAGTTGTCCGACCTCTTTTGAGTTCAGCGCTTACAACGTGTTCCGTTTTTTTACCTATGGTTTTTATAAGTGGTATGGTTGGAGCGTTGCTGTTTGATCAGGCTATGGCAGTTAGTATTGGGCTATTTTCATCGTTTGCGGTGTCCATTACATTGATTCCAGTTTATTATTTGGTATTGAACACGACGGATAGAGTTAAGTTAAATAAAAGCCCTAATCCTCGTTATATCATGTTGTACGAAAGGCTTTTGCTTGGCGTTTTTCGCAGACCACTATATATATCTATGACAGTTCTAGCTATTGTAATAGGAGGAGTGTTTATATTTAAGGATTTACCAAAAGAGAAACTTCCAGCGATTGAACAGGATGAATTTTTTGTTTATGTGAACTGGAATGAAAAAATAAACATTGAAGAGAATAAATCTCGGTGTGTTGATTTGTTGCAACAGGTAGCAGAGCATACAGTTCAGTCGTCGATTTACGCAGGATCACAGCAGTTTATAATGGGACAGCAGTCAAATCTTAGTCAGCATGAATCACGAATATATATTAAGGTGAATAGTCCGGAGATTTTAAAAGAGGTTGGACATAAAATAGAATCATTTGTAAAGAATTTTTATTCACAGGCAACACTTGAATTTTTGCCCGCTGAAAATATGTTTGAACTTATTTTTGGTGAACAAGAGGCTGAATTAACCGCAAAAATAAAACCCATTTCATCGGAAATGTATCTGGAGTACCCGAAGATGAATGCCCTCGTGGGGTCTCTTTTTGCAACAGTCGAATCGACCATAACATCGGTTGTTCCTATGGAGGAGTATATGGAAATTTCATTGAACTTAGATCGATTGATGATTTATAATATAAGCTTAATGCAGGTTACTCGTAAGATTCAAAGTTTGTTCAATCAATATCACCTTACCGACATTAAAACCGGTAAAGGGTATGTTCCAGTTGTTCTGGGGACAAGCAAAGCTTCAATTTTGACTCAATTGCAATCCTCGTTTGTGCAAAATCTACAGGGAGTTGATATTCCCTTGCGGGAACTCATTACGACACGTAAAGTGTCTGATTTTAAATCAATTATAGCTGGAAGGTCAGGCGAGTATTTTCCTGTGGATTTTGTTTTAGGTAGTGCAAGTCCCGATATACTAATGAAGGAAATTAATTTGGCAGTCCGTAATGCCGGTGAATTTGAAATTGAGTGGACAGGTTCGCTATTTTCGAATCATAAGATGATTCTGGAATTATCGGTGATATTAGTCGTTTCATTGTTATTGCTTTATTTTATCCTTGCAGCCCAATTTGAGTCGTTAACTTTGCCTATTATAATTCTTCTTGAGGCACCCATTGATATTGCCGCAGCATTTCTGTTTTTGAAATTCTTTGGATTATCGATTAATATAATGTCACTTATTGGAGTGATCGTAATGGTTGGTATTGTTATAAATGATTCGATACTTAAAATAGATACTATCAATCGCCTCAGAAAAGAAGGTGTTCCAGTGATTAGTGCTATTTTTATTGCAGGCAAACGGCGGTTAAAACCTATTTTAATGACTTCTTTGACAACAATTTTTGCAATGTTGCCATTTTTGTTTGTTACTGGGATGGGAGCAGATATTCAAAAACCATTGGCTGTTTCAGTTATTGGAGGTATGACCGTTGGTACGCTTGTCAGTATCTTCTTTATTCCTTATCTATACTATTTTTTATTTTGTTTGGAAAATGATAAACTGTGCATTAATAAGAAAAAACACTCTACTTTAAAGCAAAAACCATAAATGTTTAAATCTTCGCAACCATCTAAAAATAAGGTTCTTTTGCTTTCTCTGTTCGTTCCGTTTTCTATTATTATGTTGTTATGGACTCAGTGGATTGGAACTCTATGTTATTTGTTTTCAGTTTTTTTAATAGTTGTTGTGATGCGACTGTTGAGAAAATCATCGTTCCCTATACTCAGAGATTTTATTATAATTATTTTAGTTCTAACAGTTGTTTTTTCATCTGCAATTTGGATTCGCATATTTGTGGTGGAAATCTTTCTTATTCCCACTCCCTCAATGGCTCCAACAATAAGGCCTGGAGGAAGAATAATTGTTGAAAAGATTAGTTATGGTCCTTTAAAGCCAATTTCATTGATACAAATTCCTTGGTTAAACGCATTTTCAAAAATGTCTTGCGATTCTGTTTTGACTTACCAGAGAAATCAAAAACGATTATCGGGATGTTCCTCAATTAAAATTGGAGATGTTGTTGTCTTTACATCTCCAATAAATGAGCAACTTCTTGTGAAACGTTGTGTTGCGACAGGAGGGGATACGATAAAGATGGTTGAGGGTGAGTTGTTTGTGAATGGAAATCATGTTATATGCCCGGAAGCAATTTATCCTTATTTGATGTATACAAATAGAAGTCCCGATCTTTTAGACCACATTAAAGGGAAAAATCTTAATGCTCGTAAAGAGCGCGCTTTTGCTTATAGTCTCTCTTTAAACGAAGTTCAGAAAGCTGAATTTTTAGAATTAGAATTTATTGATTCGGGAGTCTATTTTTCAAAACAAAAACAGTTTAATATGCTGGTTGAGAAATATGATGCCTCTTCAATTATACTTGATACATCTGTTTTAAATCACAAATATTTGAATGAAATATATCCTGATAAATGTTCGAATGCCTATGAATTTCCCCCTATTTATTTGCCTAAAAGAAACGATACTATTAAACTCAACGAATTATCGATTAGAGTATATCAGCGTTTGATCGAAAGCGAAGGAAATAGGGTGAAGGTTACACACGGTGATGTATTGTTAAATGGGAAAATAGAATATGAGTATATTTTTCAGAATGATTTTTATTTTATGATGGGCGATAATCGTAATAATTCCTTAGACAGCAAAGATTGGGGACCTGTGCCGGAATTTATGATTTTAGGTAAAGTGCTATTTATTTGGAATTAACAAGGATTTTCAATACAATGCAAAATGGAAATGAGTAGAGATATAAAAGAAAAAATATCGTTTGGCGGATTCTCGGCATTCTCCATAATTGTGATATTTGTTTTACTCTCCATTGTTGGCTTAGGCTTGGTTTCAAAACTCGATATTAGATTACTACCATCTAAAAATCTCCCCAAAATATATGTTTCCTATTCTTGGTATGGCACATCTGCTAGAATAATTGAAAATAGGGTTACGTCTGAACTCGAAGGTATGATTTCAAGCCTTAAAGGAGTGAAAGAAGTGCGTTCTGTTAGTAGTCAAAACCATGGTGTAATAACTGTTGATTTCGAAAAATCAATCAATTTAGATATTGCTCGATTTTATGTAGCATCTATTATTCGTCAAACATTTCCACGTTTTCCTGCAGGTGTTTCTTACCCACAGATCGAATTGAGCCAAGCGAGTGAACGTGGGCAAGCATTGTTGGGCTATTCTTTGTATGGGAATTTAACACCGGAGCAATTGTATCAGTATGCCGAACATGTTATAAAACCCTCTTTGACAAATATAAAAGGAGTTAGTGCTATTGATTTTTATGGACTGAACTCTATGCAGTTTTTCATTGTTGTTGATGAGAATTTGCAACAACGCTATAATTTAAGTATCGATGATTTTAGCCTGGCTATTCAGAATTATTTTACAACACTGAATCTTGGTGTGGCTCAATTCTCCAATGATAAAGAGTTCTCTTCTGCTATTGGTGTCCGGATTAATAATGTAAAGAGTGACAGTGTTTGTTGGTCAAAAATTCCATTGAAACGAATCGGAACAAGAATCATTTATCTTACCGATGTAGCAAAAGTAGAGTATAGGGTAGCCAAATCAACCTCTTTTTATCGCATTAACGGATTAAACACGATTGGGTTTACGATTTATCCTGAGTCAAACATTAATACATTGAGTGTTGCGCAGGAAGTTAAATTAAAACTAGCCAAATTGCAACAGAACTTTATGCATGATATCAGTCTCGAAAATACGCTAGATTCAACTGTTTTTATCAAGAGTGAGTTATTTAAAGTTACTCAACGTACAGTGTTGGCATTGCTAGTGTTATTTCTTTTTGTTTTTATTGTCTCTTTGAGTTTTCGATACCTAATTGTAATCTTCTTTAGTTTATTGATAAATCTATCTATTGCATCAATTTTCTTTTATCTTTTTAATATTGAAATCCACATATACTCCTTAGCTGGTATTGCCATATCGGTTGGAATAATAATGGATAATACCATAATAATGGTTGACCATATTAGACATCAACGAAATATGAAGTCATTCATGTCCGTTTTGGCGGCTACCCTTACCACCATCGGAGCGTTATGCGTTGTGCTTTTTTTAAACCATAGTAGTCAGATCAATATTGTTGATTTTAGTTTAGTTGTTATTATTAATTTGAGTATTTCCTTGGCAATATCACTATTTCTAGTACCATCGATGCTTGAAAAAATAGAACTTTCCCGCTATCGTAAACGATTAATAATCAAGCGCAAACGCATTGTTGTGCGGTTAAACCAGATCTATTCTTACCTTATACTTGTTCAGTTGCGCTTTAAATGGATATCTATATTATTGCTGATTTTGTTATTTGGATTACCTGTTTATCTTTTGCCGCAGAAATTAAGCGGAGATGACAATTTAAGCGTGTTATATAATAAGACTTTGGGCAGTAAGTTTTACCAAAATCAATTAAAACCAACAATTGACATTGCTCTTGGAGGGTCATTAAGGGTTTTTAGTCAATATGTTTGGGGTGAATCTCAAGAAACAGAACCGGGTAAAACTCTCTTAAGTATTAATGCAAAAATGCCCGAAGGTCTCACTATTGACCACATGAATGAAATGATAAAAAAGACGGAGGTGTTTTTAAGTACATACCAAGAAATTGAACTTTTTATAAGCGATATAACGAGCTATAAGTCGGGTACAATAACGGTTTATTTTAAACCTCAATATGAAAAGGGGCATTTTCCACATCAATTATTGGCAGATGCAAGCCTGTTTGTCAATACATTAGGGGGAATGGATTGGTCATTATCAGGAATTGGTCTAGGTTTTAATAACTCTGTAAATCCGGGTATCAATACGTCTAATATTTATTTATTTGGATACGATTATGAACAATTATACCGATATGCCGAAATTCTCTATCAAGAGTTAGGATTAACAAATCGTGTTCGGGATTTGGTAATTAAAGGACGAGCAGGATTTATAGTAGAGCCTTCACGAGAAAAAATAGTGGTCGATTTTGATGATGAAGTACTGTCAAATTTAGATATTTCGCAACAGTCAATTTATTCTGCGTTAGCTTCTGTATCCTATAGTTCGAATCAAATCGCAACTGTTTTCTATAATTATCAAACTACGGATGTAAATTTGAATTTAGGTTCGGAAAACTTTGATCAATGGGCACTAAAGAATACGCCTCTTTCTGATGGGAATGCGATGTTTAAAGTTAAAACGCTAGCTGAGATTAAAAAACTTAGAACGGATCATGATATTTACAAACGAAATCAAAGCTACCAAATCGTCTTGGGATTTAATTTCGTTGGTACATCGAGATTAGAAAATGAATTTGTTTCGAATTTTATTGATCAAACAAATTCATGGCTTCCTTTGGGTTACAGGGCTTCTTTGCCACAGTATGGTTCCTGGCGCACTAAAAATAACAACTCTGCGATCATAATTATTGTGTTAGTTGTGATGTTTTTTATACTTTCAATATTATTTGAGTCTTTCAATCAACCATTTACAGTTCTGTCAATGATTCCCTTTGCTTTTTCAGGAGTGTTTTTGACATTTTATCTTTTTCAATTAAATTTTGATCAAGGAGGGTATGCTTCTTTTGTTCTTTTGGCAGGAATATCAGTAAATTCCGCACTATACATTGTTAATGAATTTAACAATATCAGAAAACAAAGAGTCGGTGCGAGCGTCAAGAGCTACATAAAGGCCTTTAATCGTAAAATTGTACCTATTATGCTTACCGTTGCATCGACAATACTGGGACTACTGCCTTTTGTTATTGTTGGGAAAAACGAACCATTTTGGTATGCTTTTGCTGTTGGAACAATTAGTGGTTTGCTGTTTTCGATTATCGGATTGTTGATTTTCTTTCCCTTGGTCTTTTTAAAGCGTGTCAAAACAAAGAAAATTAAAAAAATGCAATAGCTTTGCATTCGTCATTTTAGGTGTGATTTTTCGTATTTAGTAAAAATGATCATAGTATATTCTATCTCGATGAAAATTATACATTGTTTAGTATTCTGTTTTACTCTAGTTTTATCTTATTCTGTTTCAGCCCAGAAGGACACCGTTCTTCTTACATTTGACCAATTAATAGAGTTGG
>JAQVXQ010000129.1 GCA_028709085.1 Salinivirgaceae bacterium
GTAAACACTTTATGAGAAACTCTTGTTAATATTTCTCTGTCTTTAAACGTTCCCGGCTCTCCTTCGTCGGCATTACAAATAATATATTTTGTGTCGGATTCGGCTTCGGATGTTAATTTCCATTTTAATCCGGTTGGAAAACCTGCTCCGCCGCGTCCTTTGAGACCAGAACCTATTAATTCATTAATTAGTTCTTCGTTCGACCGTTGCATAGTTTTTTGAAGAATCTCTTTACAATCATCTTCGTGTTTAAATATGAGATCGATACGTTTTAGGGTATTTTTTACCATATCGTTATAGTTTTAAATGTTTGGGTTAGCTTTTTTGTTTGTATTCGGCAATAATCTCATGTACCTTTTCTATGGTTAAATCAACATGGATATCGTCGTTAATTAGCATCGCTGGGGCTTTGTGGCACCATCCCAAACAATTTGTTTCCAGAAGGGTGAATTTTTTATCGGGAGTTGTTTCTCCGAGTTTAATTTTCAACGCCTCCTCCAAGGCGAGTAAAATTTGGTTTTTCCCTTTCATGAAACAGGTAATGGTTTTACACACTCTTATTATGTACTTTCCTCGTGGAGTGGTGTCCATGAAACTGTAAAATGTTGCTGTTCCATACACATCGGCGGATGAAAGCCCCATTGCCTCTGCAATAACGGTCATGGAGTATTCGCTTACATAACGCTCCGTTTCCGCTACTCCTTGCAAAACTGGCAACAGGTTTTCCCTGCCTTTTCCATATTTTGCAATAAGCTCTTTCACTCTTTCTTGAATAATTGTCATATGTGCCTCCTTGTAATTATTTTGGGTTTGGTTTACTGTAATTGTTTGAATTTCTGACAAAATAGGAATATGATATTTTATGATGCAAAACATATATTTATATGATTTTTGTCATTTAAAAATGATTAATTCGATTTAATGTGCTGATAATCAATATTAAGCCTTTGTAATAGTAAAATATTTATATGTTGGTTTGAAAATAATTTATAATCAATAAAAATAGTGAAAATTTGTATTTTAATATTACTAAATAGCTTAAAATAAGGGGTTAAGATTAAGGTATGAAAAACAGGCATCGCAGTGTGAGATATTTCACTTTTTAAAACCGTTTTATTTACATAAGGCATATTTGACAAAAAAATGAGAGCGAATATCTCTAAAATAAAGCTTTTAGGGGGTTCTAATCGTGGAGTGAAGTTGAAGGGTGTTTGTAAAACATTTTTTGAAAGTGTCTCCTTAACTAAACGGTATTGAATAATTGATATTGATTTGTTCCTCCGGGGAATCATATTTGTGCAACTGGATCGTTTTGGAAAATTAAAAATAAATTGCATATTTGCCTTTCGTAATTATTGAATTGAACTTTAATAAATTGAAATTGTATGATGAGATGGTTAATAAAGAATCGATTGCAAATTAATATTTTACTTGCAGGGGTCATATTATTGTTTTTGTATTTGAAATATACAGGGGCATTTTCCTCCTACCTTTGCGCTTCAGTGATTGCGTTAGCAGGAGTAGTATTTAATCATATTCTGGTAAGTTGGACTGCAAAACAGCAGAAAGAGAAGCAACAGGAGTAGTGTTATGGTTGGATTTGGAAGAATATTTCATGATACAGAGAACCCCCGAGAAGTCACAGCGGTTCACAGAGAAAATGGTTTAGTGTAGATCAGTCAAATTCGCGTCATCCGTATTTCTCTTCAAAAACCCATGCAAATTCGCGTTCTCCTTCAAAAAAATAGTGTTCCCTTTTTAATGCCGAACTGTAAAGTTTCACCACGTTGTTAATTAAATCTCAATCCCATGAAAAACAATTTGTATTTTAAATTAAGCTTAATGTTGATAGGAAGTTTCTGTTTTTATATGTTTGCTTTTAATCTTTGCGTAATTGGAATGTACGATTCAATTGATAAAGAAACATTTTTGCATTATATGTTATTGTCAGCTGTTCTAGCGATGATTTCAACTATCGGGTTTTATTTAAAACTGAGGCTTGTAAAAAGAAATCAACAGAAAAGAGATAATGTCTGAGTTTTTATAGAACAGGTTAATCTGATTATAGAAAGGTAGTTTTCCAAATGTTTTATTATTGGATGTTGCACTTTTAAAGAATGGAATTAAACGATATAGAATTAAATATCTTCATCTGAAAAAGATAAGAACCTCTCTGTGTACCTCCGTGCAACCTCCGTGTAACCTCCGTGTAACTCTGTGTAATTGAGTTTTTTTATACTTTGCAGTGAACTAGGATTATGAATATTGATTTTATGACACTGAGAACCACCGAGAAGTCACAGCGGTTCATAGAGAAAAATGGTTTAGTGTAGAGACGTCTAATCGGTGTCATCCGTGTTCCCCCTTAAACCCTGCATAAATCTGCCAAATCCGCACCATTCGCATTTCTCTTCAAAAAATCTGTGTTCATCCGCTTCATCCGTTTCCTCCGCGTTCCCTTTTTTGTTATCCGCGTTCTCCTTAAAAATTCCCCTTCCTTACTGTAATTCAAAATTTTCTCTCCAATCATTCATCACTTTACCTCAATTTCGTGTACCTTTGTACTCTCAAAAAAAATCAAAGAAAATGACAGTACGTGTACGTTTTGCCCCCAGTCCAACAGGACCTCTTCATATCGGCGGCGTTAGAACAGCTCTTTTTAACTATCTATTTGCTCGAAAACACGGAGGGACATTTATTCTCCGAATCGAAGATACCGACCAAACCCGCTATGTTGAGGGAGCCGAAGATTATATTGCCGATGCATTCCGTTGGCTTGGAATAACAATCGACGAAGGCCACTTAGTTGGCGGACAACACGATCCATACCGACAATCGGAACGTGCCGATATTTATCTTAGTCACGCCAATCAGCTGATTGAAAGTGGCTGGGGATACTATGCGTTCGACACTCCGGAGGAACTGGATGCAATTCGAAAGAAAAACGAGTCCGAAGGTAAGGTTTTTACTTACGATTCCACCACACGCAGCACACTAAAAAACTCACTAACCCTATCTGCCGACGAGGTTAAAACAATGTTGGACAATGGTGACCCTTATGTTATTCGTTTCAAATTTCCGGAGAATCGGGAGGTTGTAATGCAGGATATCATTCGCGGAACCGTTAAAGTGAATACCCAAACTCTCGACGATAAAGTGCTCTTCAAATCCGATGGATTGCCTACATACCACATGGCAAACGTGGTTGATGATCATTTAATGGAGATTTCGCACGTAATCCGTGGTGAAGAGTGGTTGCCATCACTTCCATTGCATGTGCTTCTATACGAAGCGTTTGGATGGACAGATACAATGCCTCAATTTGCGCACCTTCCATTAATTTTAAAGCCCGAAGGAAAAGGAAAACTAAGTAAACGCGATGGCGATAAATTGGGATTCCCCGTATTTCCATTGCTTTGGACATCACCCGAAGGGGAAGTTAGCCGCGGATATCGTGAAGATGGTTATCTGCCCGAAGCAGTTATTAATATGTTGGCTCTTTTGGGTTGGAATCCAGGAACTGAACAGGAGATTTTCTCACTTGAAGAATTGTGTCAACAGTTTGATTTAGAGAGAGTAAGTAAGTCTGGAGCACGTTTTGATCCCGACAAGGCAAAATGGTTTAACCATCAGCATATTACTAAGAAAAGTGACGAGTTTCTGGCTCTTTCGTTGGTTGATAGTCTCAGCGGAAAAGATATAATCGCCAATTTTGAATATGTGGTTAAGGTTGTTAGTTTGGTTCGCGATCGACTTAATTTTACCCACGAATTGTGGGATCATGCACACTTCTTTTTTGAAAACCCCGCTGAATTTGACGAGAAAATAGTGAAAAAACGTTGGAAGAGCGATCTTATTCCGCACATGCAAAACGTATCGCAAATTATTGCTGCTACAACGCCCTACCAAGCGGAAAGCATTAAAGAGGCAGTATCGAAATACATTGAAACGAATGGTTTGGGATTCGGAGCCATTGCAAATGCATTGCGTTTGGCACTGGTGGGAAGTTCGGTTGGACCCGATTTGTTTGCCATTGTCGAAACCATAGGAGCGGAGGCGTGTGTAAATAGGATCAATTTCGCCATCGAAAACATTGACATTTAATCAAAAACGCATGGAGTGTAGAGACGGATGCGCATGTTGTTGCATCTATTTATCCATATCATCGCCAATGCCGTTGCATCCCAATGGTAAAAAAGCGGGCGAACGATGTTTACATTTAACCGATGACCTTAAATGTTCCATTTACAACGATCCTCGCCGCCCCAAAGTGTGCGATGGCTATAAACCCGATCCAGATTTCTGTGGAGCAAATCCCCATGAGGCAAAACAAATATTATCAGAATTAGCATGCTTGACGTAAACACCATTTTTGAAGAAATTGAGAGCGATTTCATGAATTACATCGATTGTTATATTGATGACGAAGAAGATCCTGAATATCGACGATTGATGGAGTTGAAGAAAGATCACTCCATGCAAGTATCGGCAAAAGCCGAATCCATTGCGCAGGCTGAGAATTTCGAAAGTAGAATGATACTTCTCTGCAAAGTTGCAGGAATGCTCCATGATATTGGCCGCTTTGAGCAAATCCAAATTTATGGAACCTTGGATGATCTGAATTCGGTGGATCATGGCGATTTAGGCTACGAAGTGTTGTCGAATACTGGGTTTTTAGAGCATTTTGAAACCGTGGAACAGCTTGCTCTTTTGTTTGCTGTGAAAAATCATAATAAGAGATTGGTTGACGATTATCCCAATGAGATTACCGAAGTTATTACAAAAGTTACTCGCGATGCCGACAAGTTGGATGTATTTAGAGTGATGTTTAATAGCTTAGAAGAGCATATTCCGGAACATACCAACGCCGTTTTGTTAGGATTAACGGAAAGTGATGATGTTACAAACGATGTGGCCGATTATATTGAGTCGGGCAAATTGGTGAATAAAGAGGTGCTGGTTACCACAACCGATTTTTATCTGATGCAACTAAGTTGGGTCTTCGATTTGAATTTTAAATCGACATTAAAAAAAATTAAAGGTTCTGAATACTTTCAAAACCTAAGCGATCGTTTACCAGACAATGATCGCGTTGTTAAACTTAAATCAATTGTTTTTCAACATATTACAAACCAATCCTAAACTATTTATTATGCGTAAATTAATCATTTTAGCTATCCTTCTAACCGGAATGATGGCTTGTAACAACAACAAAGCTGAACTAGAACAGCTTAAAGCAGAAAACTTACAACTCAAAAACGACCAAGGGCGCAATGAAGAAGCCCTATTCAGTTTTGCGGAAACCTTCAATGGCATTCAAAACAATCTTGACAGCATTGCAGCAAAAGAGGGTATGATTTCGAAACTTGCTGTGACGGGCGAAAAATCAACATTGGCACACCAAACGGTCAATGAGCAAATAAACACGATTTATGATATGATGATCAAGAATCGTAAGCAATTGGATAATTTGTCAAAACAGTCCAAAAGTTTGGGTAAAAAGAATTCAAGCCTTGATGCCATTATCGACCGAATGAATAAGCAAATGGAGGAGAAGGTGGTTGAAGTTGAACTACTGCGCGGACAACTTGAAACAATGCGATATCAAGTTACTGGATTGGGCGTTAAAGTCGATAGTTTGAACATTTTAACAGAGGTTCAGCAAGGTTTGATCGAGGAGCAAATTTCGACCATTACTGAGCAAAAAGAAGCGATGAATACCGTTTATTTTGCGATTGGAACCATGAAAGAGTTGGAGGCTAATAATGTCATTGACAAAGAGGGTGGATTTTTGGGAATGCGCAAAACGGGAAAAATGGCAGACGACCTGAATACCAAGTATTTTGAGGCATCTGACAAGTATAAAAAGCGCACCTTTTTTTTGGGCTCAAAGAGAGTTAAAATCGTAACTTCGCATCCTACAGACAGTTATGTGCTTCATGGCGACAAGGTTACGGATAGTTTAACCATTACAGATCCAGATAAGTTTTGGAAACAATCTCGTTATTTAGTGATCAGCGTTAAGTAGCAATACCATGTCTGAAATTACAATCGCATAATTATCAAGATATTAGCAAGAGCGTTTTTCGGTTTCATTTCAAAGAATCGAAAAACGCTCTCTATTTTAACTTAAATCAGTTCTATTTTCACCACACTAAAAGCTGGAAAGCCGTGATTAAATTCTTTTACTCGACTCTAATTTTAGGAACGTTTCTTATGGGAACATTCAATGGTAATGCACAAGATTCTATTGTAAAACCACATACTCCAGAGATAAAGCATACCTTGTTTGGAAATATATTTTCGGCATATTACACAAAACTACAGGGCGATATAAAACCCAAAAGTGCCTTCGAAATGCCAACAGCACTCTTGGGATATTCTGCAACGTTCGACAATAAACTCAAAGCAACGCTTATTTACGATGTGTCTCGAACCACAAACAACATTTCCGTGACAGATACCGCTGGGAATTCATTGAGTGTAAATTACAATGAGGGAAGTAAATACACTGTTTTCCTGAAAATGGCGGAGATAAAATATTCGCCCACCTCATTTCTTGACTTGCGAATGGGGCAACTCTTAAATACACAATATTTAACCACTCAAGACAAGTTTTGGGGCTATCGATATGTTTATTTTACATTTCAGGAGGTGCATCGTTATGGTGTTCCTGCCGATTTTGGGGCACAGGTTGACTTAAAATACCGCAATAAAGTTCTGAACCAGATCTCTGTCACCAATGGCGAAGGTCCTTTCCGACATCAGGATGAGAATGGGAAATTTGTTTACGCTAACAACCTCGAAGTATATCCTGTTAACGGGTTGATTATGAAGATTTATGCCGATTTTTCGCCAGCGTCAGATACAGCAAGTGTGGCAAAAGATCGATCGGCGGTATCGGCATTTGTGGGATATAAAACCGAAAAGTATCGGATAGGAGCAGAGTACAATAAAGTTTTTAATTACGGTTATCGTCAAAACTCCGACTATTACGGATTTTCAAGTTTTGGAAGTTATATGTTTAATTCAAAATTCGATGTTTTTTTACGATACGATTACATCTACCGCTCAGCCACATTAAACGTCTATAAAGCTCATTTATTTATTGTTGGTGCACAATATCAGCCCATAAAAAACTTCACCTGTTCGCTCAACGCCCGCTCCCTCAGTTCGGGTGAGAAAATGATGCTCTATTTTAATGTGGGGGTGAAATTTTAGAGGTTATTACACTTTTACAAATATTTCGCGGTGCTGCCGCTGAAATAATGCTTAATAATAGAAGAATTTCTTGTTTTTTAGGTGCGTAGCACCGTAATCTTTGTGACAAACCCAACTAAAACAGTTATTATTGGTGCAGCGCACCGAAACATTTGTAACAATTTCAACATTAAACCAAATAATTTTCCTCACAAAATATTTATATTTGCTAAAACCGAAACAAATAAAATCATGGCAAATACCTACACTCAATTTTATGTACACCTCGTATTCTCCCCTAAAAACAAAGAGGCATTAATTAACAGAACATGGAAATCCGAATTAGAGAAATACATCACAGGTATAGTCCAAAATAATGGACATAAGATGTAGGCGATAAGCTGCATGCCAGACCATGTCCATATCTTGATTGGTTATAATGTTAACCAGTTAATACCCACTTTAGTTGAAAATATTAAAACTTCAAGTAACGCTTGGATTAATGAAAACAGGTTTTCTAAATACAAATTTGAATGGCAAAAAGGATATGGCGCATTTACATACTCCCGTTCGCAACTCGACGATGTAATTAAATACATTCTGAATCAAGAGCAACACCATCAGAAAGAATCATTTCGGGATGAGTATTTGGAAATCCTAAAAAAAGAACGACATCAAATATAACGATGATTATCTTTTTGTTTTTTTTGACATATCGTATTAATGGGAATAATATTCCGGTGCTCTGCACCTTAAACGCCTCCGCACCGCCATTGCTACAAATATTGCGCGGCGCTGCCGCTGTAGAAATGATTAATAGAATAATATTTTTTTTTAGGTGCGTAGCACCGCAATCTTTGTAGGCCCGCAAATCAAAATTCTAAACTAAGGTGCAGCGCACCGAAATATTACAAAATCACCAAAGTAGGGCACAAAAAAAACTTCTCCAGAATAATCCAGAGAAGTTTTTTTTATTGTGTTTTATTGAAATTACGCAATAGCACCAGCAACAAGGAATGTTGCCGCAAAAGCCACAATTGCATAAAGTTCAGGAAATACAGCAAGGATTAGGGTGTTACCAAAAACATTGTATCCCGAACCAATGGCGGAAATTCCGTTGGCACAAACTTGTCCTTGACGAATTGCCGATAGAAGAGCAACAACACCAAGACCCATACCTCCAACAAAGAATATGGCACTCGCTTGCAACCAAGTAATGTTAACTGTAAGTAAATCCTGAAGGATAAAATAGCCCATAAAGCCATAAAGACCTTGTGTTCCCGATAATGCGCTTAATACTAAATAGTTACCAAAAGCATCTTCGTTTTTCTTTAAGGCTCCAATTGAGGCATTTCCGGCGATAGTTACGCCAAATGCACTTCCAATTCCTGCAAGTCCAATCATCAGACCTACTCCAATGTACGCTAAAATAATGGGTTCCATGTTATTTAATTTAGTGTGATTAATTTTCAAGTTCCATTAAATGTTGATAAAAACTTGATTTATCTATTTACAAATTTATAATTTTATTTCTAAACTCTTTTGTACGCTTTGAAAAGTTTGTATTTACTTTCATTGGCACAAAATGGACTGCTTTCGCAACATATTGCGCTATTGAACAATTTTTCGGAATGGGTTATATTTTTTACCCCCACCTGAAAATCCGGCATTTTTATAAAACTCAACA
>JAQVXQ010000130.1 GCA_028709085.1 Salinivirgaceae bacterium
AGATGTTAAAATTGCCGCCGATGCACACCTGGTAATGACAGGAACGATCATGGCTCCTACCATAAACTTTAACGTAACGTTGCCCGCTACGGCCGAGGAAGCACAGGAGCAACTAAAAGGACTACAAGCCGATGAGATTAGCAAACAAGTAATCTCACTTCTTGTACTTAGTCGATTCCAACCCCTGCCCGGTGCCGTTAAAACAACCGATGGTACTGGTCCTTCAGGCGTGGAGAGCAATGCTAGCGAATTGCTCTCAAATCAAGTTAGCAACTGGCTATCACAAATCAGCAAAACATGGGATCTTGGATTTAATTATACCCCAGGAGGTGAAACAACCTCAACAGAATACGAAGTAGCCGTATCAACTCAGTTATTAAATAACCGAGTTACCATTAACACCAACGTTGGTGTTGGCGGTCAACAGGTAAACGCCAGCTCAAGCGATGGAACAAATATTGCAGGCGACTTTGAAATGGAAGTTAAACTCGACAAAAAAGGTAAAATTCGCTTTAAAGGCTACGCAAAATCAGATAACCAGACAGAAGATCGATCGAAACAAGGTGCCGGAGTGTTTTACCGAGAAGAGTTTAATACATTCCGAGAGCTTTGGAACAAACTCTTCGGAAATGACAAAAAATAGATCCCAACCATTAGCCAACGTAATTAAAACAAAAAAATATAATAACTTTGACCCAAATATCGTTAACACATAAAACTAAACAATATGATCCATTTACTGATTCAAGAATCGTCAGAGATACTAACCACACCCGAAACAAGTGCAATGACGCTATCATTTTGGGAACTCGCAGTTAAAGGCGGATTTATTATGATTCCGATCTTTATTCTCTCCATTTTTGCCGTTTACATTTTCTTTGAACGATTTCTTGCCATACGACAAGCATCAAACGAAGATCCATTGTTTATGGATCGAATCAAGGATTATATCCACGCCGGACAAATCGAGTATGCCATAACATTGTGCCAACAAACCGACAATACAATTTCGCGCATGATTGAAAAAGGAATTACCCGAATTGGTCGTCCACTAAACGATATAAACGCCACCATTGAAAATTTGGCAAACCTTGAAGTTACTAAACTTGAAAAGGGATTGCCCACAATGGCAACCATAGCCGGAGCAGCACCTATGATTGGATTCCTTGGTACCGTTATTGGTATGATCCAAGCTTTTTATGATATGGCAAATGCCGGAAGCAATATCGACGTACAGCTCCTTTCCAGTGGAATATATACAGCAATGGTAACCACTGTTGCCGGACTAACCGTTGGGATTATTGCTTTTTTTGCGTATAATATCTTGGTAGCCCGAGTTGAAAGAGTGGTTTATCGCCTTCAGGCACGAGCCACTGAATTTATGGATCTACTAAACGAACCTGTAAACTAACAAATCATGGCAATTAAAAATAGAAGTAAGGTAAGCCCAACATTTAGTATGTCGTCCATGACTGACATTGTATTTCTTTTGCTTATCTTTTTCATGGTTACAAGTACGCTTATTGCTCCAAATGCGCTTAAACTACTTCTGCCTCAAAGTAATAGCCAAACACAGGCCAACAAACCTATTACCACTGTTTCCATAACCAAAGATCTAAATTATGCTGTTGAATCGACTGTGATGTCGTACGACAAACTGGAAAGCTATTTGAAAAACAAAGTTGGTCCATCCGTAAGCTACCCTGAACCGCCTACCATTTCATTACACGCCGACAAATCGGTTCCAATAGAATATGTAGTGAAAGTAATGAACATTGCCAAACGAAACAAATACAAACTCATTTTAGCCACCGCGCCTGAATCAAAATAAAAATTACCATGGCAAACAAAAACAGAAACATAGGCATTATTAGTACAACCATTTTCCATATTGGGTTGCTACTGTTTGTTGTGTTTTTTGGTTTTGCCACCCCATTCCCACTTCCCGAAGAGGAGGGAATTTTAATTAATTTTGGTGTCGATGAAACCGGCTCCGGGGAAATTGAAACACAAATGGCAATAGCCCAGTCTGTTCCACAACCGCAGGAACAGATTCAACCCCAACCCACGGAAAGTTCAGAAGCGACCAACGATGTTAAAGAGGAAATTCTTACGCAAGATTATGAAGAGACCGCGCGTATTGAAGAACAAAAGAAAAAAGATAAAGAGAAGAAAAAAGAAGACGAGCGGTTAGAAAAAATCCGTAAGGAACAAGAAGCAGAAAAACAACGGCTCGAGGAGATTGAAAAAGTAAAACGCGAAGAGCAAGAGCGAATTGATGCCCAACAAAGGAAAATTGCAGAAAGCGCAAAACAGGCATTTGGTCAAGCTCCTACAAACTCAAGCGGAGATGGAACCGGAACAAAACCCGGAAACATGGGCGATCCCGATGGTTCAATTACAAGCAAAAGTTACATTGGAGGCAAAGGAGGCGGAAAAGATGGAATTGGGTTTAGCTTAAAAGGGCGTACACCTCAAGGTGGTTCATTGCCCCTTCCTTCCTATCCAACCAAAGAGGAAGGCACAATTGTAATAAAAGTCAAAGTGGATCAGAATGGCAACGTAAAAGAGACCGAATGGGAACCAAAAGGATCAACCACTACTGATGAGAAGCTAATTGAAGCTGCGAAAAAAGCCGCCATGAAAGCGAAATTTAACCAAGACAGAAACGCCGATTTAATTCAATTGGGCACCATTACCTATCGGTTTAATATCAAGTAAAATCCACCCCTATCCTACTTGAACGAAATAATCTGATAGCCATACTTTTCCACTTCTTCAGCGGGCCAAAACTGCATATTTTGAGTTTTGCCCACAAACGTAACCTCTTTTTCAAGAAAACGCCCTGTGTATTGATTTCGCTCTTCGTCCCATTCGCAAAGAACTAATATATCGCCCTCGTTGCACTCCTAATTTGCCAAACGCAGTTCAAATGTCTTTGAACCATCAGCAATTCTTTTATAATAATCGGATAGAACTTTTTTCTCGTGTCGCATAAAGTCAAGGGGTTAAACATAGAATGAGGAAACAAAAATAGAGTTTTAATGCACGAAAGTGAGCAAGAAAACAAAATTATTGCGATTGCAAAGCATCATTAAAACCAAATCACATTGCGATAATGCAAATATGTTTCGATATTTGTTGTGCAAATGCACTGTAAAAAAGCATACGTATTCTTGCTGAATACATTTAACAATTCAGAATGAGCATTCAATTTATAACCAACGAAGAGCTTTACAAATATGTAATTGAGCCCATTGCTCAGGCAAAAGAGTATGTCTGGATTGGAACCGCCGACATAAAAGACCTGCATGTTAAAAGCCAAAATTCGGTAAAATCGTTTCTTTCCATTCTGGATTCGCTTGCCAAAAAGAAGGTGCTCATTCGTCTGTTGCATGCCAAAGAACCGGGTCCAAATTTCCAAAATAGTTTCGACAAATATCCATTACTGTGGTCCAACATGGAGCGGCAACTTTGTCCCAGAGTCCATTTCAAACACGTTATAATCGACGGAACATACGCTTACACCGGTTCGGCAAATCTTACTGGTGCAGGGTTAGGAATAAAAAGCAAAAACCGAAGAAATTTCGAAGCCGGAATCGTAACAACTGATGCCCTTATGATTGAATCCATTATGAACCAATTCGACGACATTTGGATGGGAAACCATTGCAAAAACTGTGGAAGAAAAGAGTTTTGTAGTGACCCTATTTTATAAAACAACAACCAACCAGAATTGCATATTACTGACATAGTGCGTCATTCTTTACAAAATATTGTTTAAGTTTGAACAGGCGTAAGCAAAAAACTGAAAAATGCACCTCAATTTGGTTCCTGTATATTAGTCCCAATTAAAGCCATGAAATAATTGAAATGTGCCAAAGAAGTAAAAAAATGGATGATAAAAATGTAGGTTTCGATACAAATTTTTTGAAAGAATTGGTCACTACCAAAATGCCCTTTGGTAAATATAAAAATTACACCTTGTGCGATTTGCCAGAGCCTTATCTTGTTTGGTTTAAGCAGAAGGGTTTTCCACAAGGGAAGCTAGGAATGCAGCTTGCGTCTCTTTATGAAATTAAATTAAATGGGTTGGAATATCTTTTGTTTGAAATTCGAAAACGACGAACCCAGTCAACGTAAATTATCACGATTTATTTATTTTTCTTAAATAGAACTGAAGCAAATCTAAAAAAATATATTCAAAAAACAATTGCTGTTTTGGTGTTTTTGTTTTTTTAGCTTATTACAGTTTGCTCGGGATATTAATTATCCCAACACTCCATAAGCACTGGGGAAATTGCAAGAGTTAGAATGGAAAAAGAAATGGATTTTTTACAGATAGAGATACTTTAGGTGAAATTCCAATCGTGAACTTATATAAAAATGGGGAAGTAATAAAAACACGCGCTATAAAACGAGTAGCCGCTCCACCAAGCTAAGCTGATGAAAAGTTTCCGCTTAAAATCGAGACAAACTATGCTCCTGCTCTTCAAAAAACACAAAAAGAAAACGGTTCGTTTTATGCCACCATTTGACCGAAAAGGATGACATCAGCAACCCAAAATAGCCATACACCACCCAAACAAATAAGCCCCACCTCCCCAGTTATAAGGTTCCAAGTGAGTTTGATTTCAGCTTCGGCAAAAACAACCGAACAAAAGTTCTTTTCATTGTTTAAAATATCAGTGTGAGACGTAACCTAAATTAAGAACTCCGGTAAGCATTGAAAAACGGTGCTGATGCTCCGAAAAAATGTTATCATGCCGTTAAAACAATCTATTTTCAATCTATTCCAATAGGGATATGATATTAATGAAAAAAAAAAGGTATTTTTGTGTTTCAACGTTATCTGAAACGTAAGTTTCTACCAAAAACTAAGGGCTAACCAACCTAAAATCCTAAATACGATATGCATTTCCATTCTTTATACATATTAATATTTACCTCTTTTATATCCATTGTTTCGCTCTATTCACAAAATGTGAGAGTGGGAGGACTCTTTCCCAAAAAAGCACATTCAGGTTCGGAGATAATTGTTAATTTCTCCTTCGAAAAAGGAGACTTAAATGATTTTGCACGATTCCAAATTGAAGTGCCTGTGGGGATTACACCGTCGCCACGGATATCAAAAAATGCTGAATTTACATTCGAAAATAATATCGTTAAACTCGTTTGGATAAAAATCCCTCCCGAAAACAGGTTCGATATCTCCATCAATTTTAGAATAAGTGCTACCGTAGAAGGTTACAAGGTGTTTAAAGGCGAGTTTTCTTATGCCGATAAAACGGGAGCTAATAAAATAATGGAAATGGAACCGCAAATTGTAGCCATTGAAAAGGATGAATTCCGAAGCGACATAACCAAAGATTTAGCATTTGAATACAAGTATTTTTCTCAAAAAGGAGTTACCTGTATCCGACAAAAACCTTACATCGACGAAAACAATGAAATTATTGTGAATATTCTCGTTTCAAAAGGCGCTCTAAATGAATTTGGACGTATTGAAGAGACTATTCCTGAAGGATATAGTGCGGTAAGTGAAAAAAGTGGAGGAGCAATTTTCGCCTTCAATAAAAATCGTCGTAGCGTAAAATTTATGTGGATGAACCTACCGGATAGGGATCAATACTCCATTGCATATCGTTTAATTCCAGAAGACCCCGACGAGAAAAGGATCTTTATGATTACTGGAACGTTTATGTTTGCTGAAAACAGAGTTACACATAGCGTCCCCATCACAGAATTAGACATGGATGTAGATAAGGAGAAAAGAAAATAAAATTTCACTACACTCTTCCTTTTACGTTCACGAAAACCCAAGCCCAACATAAAATAATTGTGTTGAATATTTGGAACGGAAAATATATTTCTTTTTCATATTCATCTATTCGTCAAGTATTCGTACCTTTGCGGGCTAAATAAATTCAATTCATGGAAAATCACAAAGCAGGCTTTGTAAACATTATAGGAAACCCAAATGTTGGAAAATCAACATTAATGAACGAATTAATTGGAGAGAAACTTTCAATTATAACCCCAAAAGCCCAAACAACACGTCATCGAATTTTTGGAATTATCAACAGCGATGATTTCCAAATTGTAGTGTCCGATACCCCTGGAATCATCAACCCACACTACTCTTTGCACAAAAGCATGATGCAATTTGTTGATACCGCTCTGAATGATGCCGACATTGTTATTTACGTAACCGACATCTACGATGATCCGGAAAAGAACCCTGTTTATATTGAGCGTATAGCCAACACAGATATCCCTACACTAGTTATTATCAATAAAATAGACCTGAGTACCCAAGAGAAAATTGAGCAAAAAGTTGACCAATGGAAAGAAATCATGCCCAAAGCAAACATTCTTCCCATTTCGGCAAAATTTAAGCTCAACATCGATATGGTTTTAAAATATATCCTTCATCATTTACCCGAAAGTCCCGCTTACTTCCCAAAAGATGAACTAACCGACAAAACAATGCGTTTTATTGTGTCGGAAATAGTCCGTGAAAAAATATTCTTGCATTATAAAAAAGAGATTCCGTATAGCGTTGAAGTTGTTGTAGAAAGTTACAAAGAGACGGAAAAAAAGGTTCATATCGAAGTAACAATTTACACTGAAAGAGATACTCAGAAACGAATACTCATCGGACATCAAGGATCCATGTTAAAGAAAGTAGGAGTTGAAGCCAGAGCCGATATCGAAGCATTTATTGACAAACACGTCTTTTTAGCACTGCACATAAAAGTAGATCCTGATTGGAGAAATAATAACCAACGCCTAAGAAGTTTTGGTTACATACAGTAAAAAAAATAAAAAACAGAATACATGTCAGGAATAGTAGCAATAGTTGGTCGCCCAAATGTGGGAAAATCAACATTTTTTAATCGATTGGTTGGGCATCGAGTGGCAATCGAAAACGAACAATCGGGGGTAACTCGCGATCGACACTATGGGAAATGCATATGGAATGGCGTTGAGTTTTCAGTAATCGATACAGGAGGTTATGTTATTGGAAGTGAGGATATTTTCGAAGAAGCGATTCGAAAACAAGTTTTAATTGCCCTAAATGAAGCCGACCTTGTGATATTTATGCTCGACACACAATCGGGAGTAACCGATTTGGATCATGCTGTGGCAGAGGTGCTTCGTCAACATCCAAACAAAAAAATTATTGCCGTCGCAAATAAAGCGGACAACAACGATCTTATTTTACAAAGTTACGATTGCTACACATTGGGATTTGAGAAAATATACCCCGTTTGCTCACTAAGTGGCTCTGGAACAGGCGATTTACTCGACGATGTTGTTGATTCTCTACCTAAAGATGTACAAGAAGAGGAAGATATAAACATTCCAAGAATTGCAATTGTGGGTCGCCCAAATGTGGGAAAATCGTCACTGGTCAATCTCCTTCTTGAAGACGAAAGATCGATAGTTACTGATATTCCGGGCACAACACGCGATTCAATTCACACGCGATTCAACAAATATGGTCACGACTTTATGTTGGTTGACACCGCTGGACTACGGCGCAAAGCTAAAGTACACGACGACATAGAGTTCTACTCTGTTATGCGTACCATTCGAGCCATTGAAGATAGCGATGTCTGCGTCCTGATGTTGGATGCATCGGTTGGAATTGAAGCCCAGGATTTGAGCATCATGAACGTAATTCTAAAAAACCGAAAAGGACTTGTTGTTCTTGTGAATAAGTGGGATTTAGTTTAAAAAGAGCGCAACATTGCCACTGAATACGAAAACAACATCAAAAGAAGAACTGCTCCTTTCACCGACTATCCTTTACATTTCGTATCAGCTTTGACAAAACAACGAGTTCTGAAATCATTCGACTCTGTTTTAGAAGTTTATGAAAATCGAAAGCAAAAGATTGCAACATCGAAACTAAACGAAATAATGCTTCCGGAAATCGAAGCAATTCCGCCTCCTGCATACAAAGGGAAATATGTGAAAATTAAATACATCACACAACTACCAACCTCTACGCCTCAAATTGCATTCTATTGTAATTTGCCGCAATATGTTAAAGAACCCTATAAACGATTTTTAGAAAACAAGTTACGTCATTACTACAACTTCTCAGGTGTACCCTTAGAAGTTCACATTCGAAAGAAATAAACTATGAACTTTATCGTTTAATACATGAATCTTCAACTCCTTATTCGTAAATTTACAAAGGATTGAAGATTTTTGTATTTCACAAACAAAGCACCTTTAATGATGGAATCGATAATTGAAATAGCAAAATGGCTTTTACCAGCAATATTAGTTTTCATTGCTGTTTGGATGGTTTTTGAAAACAGCAGGAAAAGTGAACTCAAACGATATGCCTACGAACTGCGTAGCAAAGGCAGGCAAACCACCCTTCCCATTCAATTAAAAGCACATGAGCGAATGATGCTTTTCTTGGAACGTATTAATCCAGAGGCACTCATTATGCGATTACAACGTCCAAATCTAACGGTGCAGGAACTCCATGGACAATTATTAAAAACTATTCGTCAAGAGTGGGATCACAATGTATCGCAACAGCTTTACATTTCCGACGAAGCATGGCAGCAAATAAAGATAGCACGCGAAAACGTTGTGAAACTTGTCAATACCGAAGCAGGTAAACTCAAACAAATGGATCCAGCCATCAAACTCAGCCAGATGTTGACTGAGGAATCTAACGGACCACTCTCTCCCATTGACCCCGCCATTAAGGCGCTAAAAGCGG
>JAQVXQ010000016.1 GCA_028709085.1 Salinivirgaceae bacterium
GTAATTAAAAAGTACGATGTTGAATATTTAGGTCGAAACGTTGAATTGGGTTGGGTTTATGCGAACCCATTAACAGGGTATATCTATGTGCGAAATTTAAAAATCTACGAATCCACTACGCTGCCTTCACTAGCCTCAAGTGACAGCCTGTTTTTCATGGCAAAAGGAGTACGTCTGAATATTGCCATGCACTAATTGCTTACAAAAACGATCGAGATTTCATCGTTGCAAATCGATCAGCCAAAAGTGCAACTGATTCAAAATAAGAGTGCGTTTAATTTCACCGATTTAATTCATAAGTTTTCAATAAAACCAACCGACACAATACAGTCGAAAGTAAAGTTTAACCTATTGAATTTTAAAATTGCAGATGGTAATCTGCAATACTGCGAAACAATAATCCCAATAAATTATATCATTAAAGATATAAATATCAACAGCTTAGGGATGCGTTGGAATGTTGATTCAATACCAATGAACTTCGCATTCAAATCCCAAACAGGCAAAGGAAGCATAGTAGGTAACATTACAATAAATACCAAAAGTAACGATTACAATCTTGCATTTCAAGCAAGCAAATTCGATTTGAATATTTTAGATCAATACCTTGCTGAATTAACCAACTACAGTACACTTAGCGCAACGCTAGATGCTGATTTCAGTTCCAAGGGAAACTTTAAACATCCCGAAAAGGTTACTAACAAAGGAGTAATAATTATTAATGATTGTAATCTAGGAAAAAATCACATCGACAGCTACCTTAAATTCTCAACGTTAGTTCTGGCAATGAAAGAGGTTAGTCCACACGATAGCATCTATTGGTACGATTCTATTATTTTGACAAAACCATACATTAAGTTCGAACAATTTGACAATTCAGACAATTTCCAACAAATGTTTGGAGCCAATTGGTCAAATATTTCCAAAATCCAAACTGACTCCACTCGATTTAACCTCATTCTTAAAATTGTTGACTATTTGGAGATTCTTCGAAAGAATTTTCTCATTAGCGATTTTAAAATTGGCAAGGTGGTCATTAGAGAGGGAGTTGTTAAATATGATGATTACACATTGAGCGAGAAGTTTTCCTTGGAGGCAAATCCATTCTACTTGGCTGTGGATTCTATTTATAAAGATCGGAACCGAGTTCAATTTTACGTAAAAACAGGCATTCATCCCTTCGGTAATCTTTCGGCTCAGATTGATCTAAACCCTGAGAATAGGAACAATTTTGAACTGAAATATCATTTAAAGGGATTGCCGGTTTCGGTTTTCAATCCGTATCTTATAACCTATACCTCTTTTCCGCTCAATAAAGGAACGCTCGAACTTGAGGGAAACTGGAATGTGAAAAATGGAGATATAAACAGTATTAATCACCTGATAATTATCGACCCACAGATTGGAAATCGACTAAAAAACAAGAATAACAATCGGATTCCACTACCCCTAATAACCCACTTAATTTCGAATAATGGTAATGTTATTGATTATGAAATCCCCATTACAGGTAGTTTTAAAAATCCAAAATTTCGATGGAACGATCTTGTAACCAATGTGTTTCAAAATATTCTCATGGAAACACCAACAATGCACTATCGAGAACAAATAAAAACCATTGAGATTGAAATAGAGAATTCGCACACACTGAAATGGGAAATGTTACAAACCGCGCTGTCTAAAAAGCAAGAGCATTTCGTAAAGGATATAGCAACACATTTATTGAAAAACCCGAACACCTCAATCGAAATATTTCCGACTCTTTATACCGAAAAAGAAAAAGAGTACATGGGTGTTTTTGAAGCAAAAAAGAAGTTTTTTCTCCATTCGAAGAGTAAAGACCTTCAGCTCTTTAGTTTCAACGATTCGATAAACGTAGCCCAGATGTCAATGAGAGATTCCATGTTTCTTGAATATTTAAACGAACAGATGAAAGACGTTTCGATGGTTACCATTCAAGAAAAATGCAACAGCCTTGTTGGTCAAATCAATATCGATTTAAAACTTCAGCAACTTTGCGAAAAAAGAGAAAATGATGTTCTCTTGCATTTTAAGAAAAAAGGAGTGGCCAATCGGGTACAGATTCATCCTGTTAAAAACACCATACCGTTTAATGGTTTTTCGTTCTACGAAATAAGGTATAATGGAAAAATGCCCAAATCTCTAGTGGATGCAACTCGAAAGTTGGATAAGCTTAAATCCCAGCCGCTTAGCAAAAAAACTCCATAAAATGCTCTGCAATGAAAACAAATTCCTTTTGGTAGGGACAGATCGACCTGCAAAGCAAAAGCCACCCTTAAATCAGGATGGCTTTTGAAATTATATCTAAGCCCTAGTTAAGATAGGTTTGAAATTCTGCTTTTATTTCAGCACTGCAACCGCTTTTTCAATTCTGTTTAGGGCATCCAACAACTCCTCTTCCGAAGCGGCGTAGGAGAATCGGATATAATTATCCGCTCCAAATGCGCTGCCCGGAACAATGGCAACAAAGGCTTTATTAAGCAAATACATACATAAATCGGCCGATGTTTCAATAACCGTTTCGCCATGTTTTTTTCCTAAAAAGTGGGACACCTCGGCAAAAATATAGAACGCTCCTTGGGGTACATTTGCTTTAAAACCGGGGATTTTTCTCAATCGTTCAATCACCACATCGCGTCGATGTTTAAAGGCTTCGCACATCATTTTTGGGTACGCACCATCGGAGTTAATGGCCGCAGTGGCCGCTTTTTGGGCTATTGAACAAGTTCCCGATGTCATTTGTCCTTGAAGTTTTTGACACGCTTTTGCAATCCATTTAGGAGCCGCACAATAACCAATGCGCCATCCGGTCATTGCATACCCTTTCGATACACCATTCACCACAATCACCCGATCAACAATACTTTCAAATTGTGCAATGCTCTCATGTTTTCCCATATAATTTATGTGCTCGTAGATCTCATCGGATATAACATACACATTTGGATGTTTTTCGAGCACCTGAGTTAATGCTTTCAACTCCTCTTTTGTGTAAATGCTGCCCGTTGGATTTGATGGTGAACAAAGCATCAACACCTTAGTTTTTGGAGTAATGGCATCTTCCAGCTGTTTTGGCGAAATTTTGAAATCGCTCTCAAGGGTTGTGGATATTACCACACTCTTTCCCTCAACAAGTTTTACCAATTCAACATAACTAACCCAATATGGAGCAGGAACAATCACTTCGTCGCCTGGATTTACCAATGTCATTAATACATTGGTTAGCGAGTGTTTAGCACCGCCCGAAACCACAATTTGATCCGTAGAATAGGTGAGATTATTCTCTCGCTTTAATTTTTTCGAAATTGCCTCCAACAGGTCTGGGAATCCAGGGACTGGCGAATAAAAGGTAATATTATCATCAATCGCTTTTTGGGCAGCCTCTTTCACAAAATCTGGAGTGTGAAAATCGGGCTCACCAACACTCAGATTAATTACATTATGCCCCTGCGCTTTTAGTTCACGACTTTTTTGTGACATGGCCAGCGTTTCTGAAGCTGCCAACTGATTTACTCTGTTCGATACGTTTTCCATAGTTGATTGATATAGTTAGGTATAAGCTAGATTTATTATAACGGCTTTTTAATTTTAACGCCAAAGTTAAATACATTTACACTTAATTCAATATCCTAACTAATATAGTGCGATTATGTTCACAAAAACATTCCATATTTCACATTTTATGCAGAAAAAATATTTTGCTTTGTATTTAGAACTCATCCTTTTTGTTTTTTCAATCATCCAATTTATCAAAATTGGGATTATAAGAATGATTGAAAAAGAGTTGATTTTCAATTACGTTACAAGCGTAATTAACAACGATAAAGAATCAAAGAGAAAAACAAAACAATAAACAAACTGTACAGCGGAACAACATCAAGAGAGAGTTGACGTAACTAAATAGGATTAAAATTACCAAAATGGAGGTACACAACAAAAATTAGAATATGACTCCATAGTCAAACATTCACCATACATCTTAGTTGGCTTTGCTAGTTGTGAATAGTAAAAAACTATAAATAATGTCTTTTAGACTTTGGAGAAATGAGAGACTTTTTTTATACCAATAGATCGGCTAAAAATTTGTGTTTGTTTTAATAATTAAAAACAAAAAAAGCCTCACGTTTCCGTAAAGCTTTTAAATTCAAGTGATCCCGACAGGATTCGAACCTGTGGCCCACAGCTTAGAAGGCTGTTGCTCTATCCAGCTGAGCTACGGGACCCTTTTTGAGGGTGCAAATATACGAAAAAAGTTAGCCCCTAAAAGCGAAATCTCGTTTATTTTCGCAAAAAAAGTAATTTTTAACTACTTTTGAGCATTGGAAATTAATATTTAAAACAAACGTGATCAAATTAAATAGAACAAATACCCTGCAGTTCTTCAATCTTCTGAAAGAAACAGAGAACGTGCTTATTTTCTCACATGTCAATCCCGATGGTGACGCCGTGGGCAGTTCGTTGGCATTGGTAGCAGCATTCAAATCAATAAACATAAACACAAAGGTAGTTTTGCCAAATCGAGCACCCGAGAACCTGCGGTGGCTTCCCAATTTCGAGTGCATAGTCGAGGGATTGTCAAAATCGAACGTAAAGGCGTTAATCGAAACATCGGATCTTGTAATTTGTGTCGATTTCAATCAATCGAGCAGAGTGGAAAAATATGCAGCATTACTTGACGAATGCACAAAACCCATTGTGTTGATCGACCATCACCAGAATCCGAAATTAAATGCAACTATTTCTTTTACAGACACCTCGGTTAGTAGCACGTGTGAATTGGTGCACTTGATTTTAAAACAAAATCCAGATATTATATTCAATGAGAACTACGCGACCTGCATTTATGTTGGCATTATTACTGACACGGGTGTATTTAGTTACAGTTCGAGCCATGCTGAACTTTTCCAAACCGTAATTGAATTAATCAACCTTGGAATAAAAAAGGATTACATTACACAACAAATATATAACACCCAGTCAGAAAATCGATTGCGATTTCTTGGTTATACCTTAAACGAGCGAATGATAGTGATGCCCGAGCTGAATACTGCTTATATTTTTCTTACGCTCGAAGATCAAAAGAAATTTAACTATCAACCTGGTGATGCCGAGAATTTTGTAAACTATCCACTTACAATCAAAGATATTCGATTCACAGCCCTTTTTCAAGAACGCGAGAATGATGTAAAAATATCGTTTCGATCCGAAGGGCAGTTTAAAGTGAACCAATTTGCAGAAAAATATTTCAACGGCGGAGGACACGTGAATGCAGCAGGTGGAAAAAGCCACATATCAATAACTGAAACGCTCGAAAATTTTATAAAGCACACTAAAGAACACGCTCATGAGATCTAAACACATTTTTTTGATCATCGCAGTTGTTTCAATAATCTCAATAATATTGAGTTGTAATAATCAACGTAACAATAACAAAAACAGTCTGACAAAAAAGGAGGTTGGAGAAATTTTAATCGATGCCAATAAACTTCAGATTGCAGACGATACTCAACGTGTGGTAAGTTATATACGGCTCAACGATTGGAAAATGCAAAGAACCAAAACAGGCATTTGGTACGAAATAATAGAAAGTAACAATGGTCCGAAAATCAAAAATGGCGATGTTGTGGCACTTTCGTACCGCATCCATTTACTGAATGGGAAAGAGTGCTACAGTAGCGACAAGACAGGTCCCAAGGTTTTTAAAGTAAGCAAAGGCGGTGTTGAATCGGGACTAGAAGAAGGAATTTTGCTATTAAAAGGAGGCGATAGCGCTCGATTTATTATACCACAATTTCAAGCACACCATTTACTAGGCGATGGTGACGAAATCCCTCCCTTATCGACCATTATATATACCCTGCGAGTGATTGAAGTTGCATCAAAAAATGAATCTACAAAGCAATAAACTACAGAAATCAGCAAACTTTTAAAACGCAGTTAATGAATATTTTGAAGTGTTGCGATAGTGAACAGTGATCAATTAAGAGTGCTCGGGATGGGTTTCGATCAACATCTCAACAACCCAACAACCCAACAACTCAACAATAGTTTTTTCAAGAATTCTCCCCTTTTATAGATTTTCTCATAGCACTTCGAAAAAAAAGAATGAACCAAAATCGTAAAAAATCATTTAGTTTAAAATAAAAATTACTATTTTCGTAGAATCGAAAGAATGCCACATTTATTAGGGACATTAGGAAATAATAAAAAAAATCATAATTCGAGAATCAAAAAAAAATGCAACGACTATATATATTCAAACTGTTACCCATTTGGGCTCTATTATTAACAATAGCTCAAATACTAAACAGTTGCTCAACAAAAAGCTCATATCCACATTACACTTTAATTGAAGGGGATGTATATTACAAACTAATTATGTTTGGCGATAGCAGAGAAACTCCAAAACCCAGCGACTTTGTAACGGTTGACATTGCTTACCGCACCATGAACGACAGTCTGTTTTTCAAAGGAAAACGAACCATGCAACTCACTGAACCTGAGTTTGAAGGATCCATCGATCACTGTTTCCTAGCCCTAGCTGAAAACGACAGTGCATCGTTTATTATTGATGCTCAAGGGCTGTTCGAGAAAACGCTCAACGGCGAACTTCCCTCCTTTCTTAATCCCAAAGAAACCATTAAAGTAGATATTAAGATGTCTATCATTCGCACAGCGGAACAATATCGTCGCGAAAAAGAGGAGTTTATGGCATGGATAAAAGACTTTGGAGAGTACGAACGAACCGTTCTCGAAAACTATATTGAACAACGCAATATTAATATAAAACCCACAAAATCAGGGCTATATTTCATTCCCATTAAAAGTGGAAACGGGAAAAAAGTTGAAATTGGCGATATTGTCACCGTCAACTACGAAGGACGTTTTTTAAATGGTAAATTCTTCGATTCAACGATCAAACGTCAACAACCCTTCGAATTTGTGTATGGAACCGAATGGCAAGTAATAAAAGGACTCGAAGAGGCCATCGGATTGATGAAAGAGGGCGACCGATCGGTTATTATTCTACCGTCCGGTTTAGCATGGGGAACAAAAGGATCTATGACTGGAATCATTCCCCCATTTACTTCTGTTATGTACGAAATTGAACTTGTCTCGGTGCAACAAAGATCCAGCAGGCTTTAATAATAATCGAATTTTACATCTCATAATAATTCTATTTGGAATTCGTATTTCTATATAAATCGAGAAACTAAAACGTAAATTTTACTATTTTTGCAGATGTACAATCAATAATAATGAATTAAAAAACTATTATCATGGGAGTTTTATCAGGATTAAAACCAGCAGAGGTTTGGAAATACTTTGAAGAGATTTGTCAAATCCCTCGACCTTCAAAAAAAGAGGAGAAAATCATCGAATTTCTAAAACAATTTGGGATTAAACATAAACTAAATACCAAAGTTGACGATGTCGGAAACATCCTAATCTGTAAACCTGCCACAAAAGGCTATGAAGATCGAGCAACAATCGTTCTACAAAGCCATATGGACATGGTTTGTGAAAAAAACTCCGATGTTGATTTCAACTTTGAAACCGATGCCATCCAACCCTATGTTGACGGCAACTGGGTAAAAGCAAAAGGGACAACTCTGGGTGCCGACGACGGTATTGGAGTTGCTGCACAACTTGCAATTCTTGCTTCCGACACCATTGAACATGGACACATTGAATGCCTGTTCACCGTTGACGAAGAGACCGGGCTATCAGGAGCCTTTGCTCTGCAACCCGGATTTATAACCGGTAAGATATTGCTAAATCTTGATTCAGAAGATGAAGGCGAAGTATTTATTGGCTGTGCCGGAGGCATTGACACGGTGGCAACATTTGAATATAAATCCAAAAGTGTTCCAAGCAAAAACGACACTTTCCAACTAAAAATTTCTGGTTTAAAAGGAGGACACTCTGGCGACGAAATCAATAAAGGTCTTGGCAATTCAAACAAAATTGCGACTCGATTTATGCTCTATGCTACAAAACATTTCGAAGCCCGAATTGCTACTTTCAATGGAGGAAACTTACGCAACGCTATTCCTCGCGAAGCCGTTGTAATTTTCGTAGTGCCACAGCAACACAGCGCTCAACTTAAAGAGTATGCACAAATCTTTACCAAAGAAATAAAAAACGAACTTCAAAAAACCGAGTCAAATTTAGAAATAGCACTTACTGAAACCGATAAAGTTTCATCCGTTATTAATAGAAAAACGCAACGTGCTCTGCTTCATTCACTTCAAGGAGTATGGCATGGAGTAGTTGAAATGAGTCGTGATATTGAAGGATTGGTAGAAACATCAACCAACTTGGCAGCAGTAAAGACATTGGATAACAATAAAATATTAGTTACTACCAGCCAACGAAGTTCTATTGATTCACAACGAACCAATGTGGCTCAAACGGTAGCCTCGGTTTTCAAACTTGCCGAAGCCGAAGTGGAACACGTGGGAGAATATCCAGGATGGCAACCAAACACAGAGAGTCCCATATTAGATATTTCAGTTGAAGCCTACAAAAAACTTTTTGGCGTTGAACCCGTCGTTCGTGCCATTCATGCAGGTTTGGAATGTGGACTTTTCTTGGAGAAATATCCCGATTTGGATATGATCTCTTTTGGACCAACACTAAGAGATGTTCACTCTCCCGATGAAAGAATCGATATTGAAACCACTCAAAAATTTTGGGATTATTTAATTGAAATCATTCAAAACGCTCCAAAAAAATAGAGTTTTATCATAAAGTGCTGTCTAAAAATAGAACATTACCAATGTCTATGTTGTTCAGGTTCAATATAAACATTATGATTTTCCTTTTTTAGACAGCTCTTTTTATTTATTATAGATCTATTTTTACCTATTTGGGGAATAACGACCTAAATATCAATTATTTAACCCAATTTCAAATGGAGAAATTGACGTTATTCCATCTTATTTAGGTTGTGATAAATACACAAAATCACGTTGAACTTGAGAACAAAAACCGACACCCATTTTTATTTGTACAATATGATTAAAAAACTCCTTCTTATATTCGGTCTCTTTAGTGCAATCATTGTTGCGCTGTTGACGTGGACGTTTTATTCTACCTTTTATAAAAATGTAGAACTAAAAAGCGGAGCAAATTGCACCATTTTCATTTCAACAGAAACGACCTGGGAAGAAATAAACTTACAAATTCAAGATGGTTTTAAGATCGACAATCAAACACTATATCAATCGATTATAAACTACAAATCGCTCTCATCGACATTTAAAACGGGACATTATACATTTTCAAAACCCATTCCACTGAACCAAATCGTGAATACTCTAAAAAACGGAAATCAAACGCCTATTAAAATAGTATTCAACACCCTTAGAGATTTATCGGAACTCGCCGGAATAATCGCAAAACAGATGATGTTTGACAGTACGGAATTGATTGAAACATTGACAAACGTTGATATTCAAAAACAATACAACTATAATAAGGAGTCGTTCGGGACAATGTTTATTCCCAACACCTACGAATTTTATTGGACAGTAAGCCCATCCAAATTTGTGGAGCGCATGAATAGCGAACACAACCTATTCTGGGACAAACAACGGCTATTAAAAGCAAAAGAAATTAGTTTAACGCCCACAGAAGTCTCCATTCTGGCGTCGATTGTTGAAAAAGAGACCTCCGTAAAATCGGAAATGTCAACAGTTGCCGGAGTTTATCTGAACCGAATTAAAAGAAAAATGCCTCTACAGGCCGACCCTACCGTTATTTATGCCATGGGCGACTTCTCCATTCGTCGGGTAACGTTCAAGATGTTAGAAACGGAATCACCCTACAATACCTACAAATATAGAGGGTTGCCACCTGGTCCAATTTGTATTCCGTCGAGCATTGCCATTGATGCCGTATTAAATCACAAAAAACACGACTATCTCTATTTTTGCGCATCGCCGAATATGGATGGCTCCCATCTTTTTGCAAAAACCCTTCGGCAGCACAATCAAAATGCAAACGAATATCAAAAGATGTTAAATAAAATGAGAATATACAAATAAGTCAACTACGGAATCTGCATATATTTATGAATTTGTAAAGAAATATTCCATTGTGGATTATTCTTAACATATTCAACCATAGGCCCAATTATGGAATCAAATTGAGAAAATTCGGGTTGTAAAAATAATTTACAGTTGGAATTTACACTCTTTTCCCACTTCTCGGCCCACCGAAAATCCTCAAGATTACAAATCACCACTTTTAGCTCATGAGCCAATTTCATATTCTCCATCAACGGAGGCTTTGCTTGCTTGGGCGATACACATATCCAATCCCATTCGCCGGTCAATGGATACGCACCACTTGTCTCAATAAATGAAGCTATTGAAGCACGTTTGATGAGGTTTGTAAGTTTTGTAAGATCATACATCGCAGGCTCCCCACCAGTTACAACCACACTTTTAGCTGCCGTTTCCATAACTTTTCCAACAACCTCCTCAATGGAAATCAACGAATGCAACCATGGATTCCAGGAAATTTTCGTATCGCAGAAATGACAAGCAATATCACACCCTCCCACGCGAATAAAATAGGCTGGTTTACCTGCATGAAAACCCTCACCCTGAATACTATAAAACTCCTCTACAATGGGAAGCTTCTCCCCTTTTATTACCGACTCATCGTCGATTCTTCTATATAAATCCTTACTCATACAATTACAATATTGTTTATCTCTATCTGTAAAACGGAGAAAACTGAAATACAAAACCCAATCAAAAAAAATGGAGCGGCAAAGATACCGTAAATTGACAATACTCCGAACAAAAACGAAATTTTCGACTGAATAATATTCTCAAGTACTGGGAACAGGCATTTTTCACATCAACAAATAAACGACTTAACAACTCAACAAATATCCCTTTATGCTTCTCCAATATTATAGATTTTACCGTAGTTCCAAAAAAGAAATAGCCAAATAAATGGCATAAACCTGTTGTAATTGAAATCTTAACATTATCTTTGCAGACGATATCTGAGAGGTGGGTATTTCTCTCCTCAAGGAACAAATAACAACATACTAATCCAAAGGCATTATCTGATGGAAAAGAGAATTGGCGCTGCATTAATTCTAATTGAAGACAAAGCAGTCATCCCCCACCTTAACGAGATTATATCTCGTCACTCACAAATTATTATTGGCAGACAAGGCGTACCCTTACCGAACAAATCAGTAAGCGTTATTACCTTGATTATTGAAGGCACAACCGACGATGTTGGCGCACTTACAGGTCAAATTGGAAAACTAAAAGGTCTTCAAATCAAATCGGCGACCCTAAAGTCGATCTAAATAAAAATCGAACATAACAAAACTCTAAATAGATACCATTATGAAATTTACTCCGGAGAAGTATCGAATTGCGGACGAACGCATGAAACCATTCATCGATCCTGACGAAATTTGGGAATACATTAATGCTGCAAAACCAACACCCGAAACGGTTCAAAACATTATTAATAAATCCAAGAGCAAACAACGACTTAATTTACAAGAAGTTGCCACACTTATTGCTGCTGACGACGAGGAGTCGGTAAAAGCAATAAAAGCTGGTGCTCGATTTATAAAAACAAGCGTTTACGGAAACAGAATCGTTCTTTTCGCCCCTCTTTATATTGGCAATCATTGCACCAACAACTGTACGTATTGTGGCTTTAGAACCGACAATAAAGATCAACAGAGAATGACACTGGAAGATCACGAAATTGTTAAAGAGGTGGAAGCTCTCGAAGATAATGGACAAAAACGTCTAATCTTAGTTTATGGTGAACACCCAAAATACAGCGCCGAATATATTGCCCATACAGTAAAAACCGTCTATGGCGTTAAGAAAGGAAATGGCGAAATCCGACGTGTGAACATAAATGCCGCTCCACTGGACATTGAGGGTTTTAAAACAGTTAAGGAATCAGGAATTGGGACATACCAAATTTTCCAAGAAACATATCACCCCGAAGCTTATAAATGGTACCATTTAAGTGGAAAAAAGGCGGACTATAACTATCGATTAACCGGACTCGACCGTGCCCAAGAAGCAGGCGTTGACGATGTTGGAATTGGCGCTCTTTTTGGCTTATACGATTGGCGATTCGAAGTTATGGCATTAATAAGACATACAAACCACTTGGAAGCATGCTATAATATTGGACCACACACCATTTCGTTTCCTAGAATTACCGATGCAAGCACTTCGCAGATAAAAAAACAATACATGGTTAATGATCACGATTTTGCACGGATTGTTGCCATTCTTCGACTTGCAGTTCCTTATACCGGGCTAATTCTAACGGCTCGCGAAAATGTGGCAGTACGAAACGAAGTTTTGGATTTTGGGGTGTCGCAAATCGATGGAGGAACAAAACTCGAACTTGGTAGTTATCACGAAACTAAAAATGAGACTCAAAACTTAAATCGTGAGCAATTTATGATCAACGACAATCGCTCGTTGAACGAAGTTATTGAAGAACTTATTGAAAAGGGAAACATCCCATCATTCTGTACTGCATGTTATCGACTCGGCCGAACCGGAGAACATTTCATGGAATTTTCAGTTCCTGGATTTATAAAAAGATATTGTACTCCAAATGCACTTTTGACCTTAGCGGAATATCTCCAAGATTACGCCCCAAAGGAGACATTTGATAAAGGTTGGAAATTAATTGAGAAAACATTAGAAACTGAATTAAAAGAGCAAAAAAACGTAGCGGAAATTAAAGACCGACTGGAACAAATTAAAGCAGGAAAACGAGATCTCTATTTTTAATAAGGCATCTATAAATAAACATGTCTACCCATTTATCAGTGGTGGATAATATCATGGGCTGGTATAAAAGCAGAATGTTATTAACGATAAACATTAATAATTGACTCACTTTTATATCAGCCTATTTTTTTGTAAAATGAAAAAACAGAGATATTTTATTTCAGTCTGAAATAAATTAGGATTCCTTATAATTAATTTGAAAATAATTAGAGAATGATGAATCTAATCGTACTTTTGTTATTTATATTATGTGAAAAATAAATTGAAACATCACTAAAATCACTATTTTTGCAGAAATAATAGAACAAACATTCAAAACAAATTAACATGTTTGACCACTTTCGTTACCGTACGCTACTAGATACATTTGAACGCACCGAAAAAATGATGCGTCTTGATGTTTACAACTATCTAAACAAGCAGCTACGCCACTTAATTCAAACAAAATCTAAAAAGAATCGCAAACTTATTGATATGTTGACTGCCAATAAGATTAAATGGCACAAATTCCGTGGTCTTGAAGAGATTGAAGCTATCCCCATATCCAAAACCCAATATGCTGACAGCACACACAATCCCTTAAAATACAGAAAACCAGTAATGGCGGCAGCGTTACAGCGCGTATTATCATGGCATCGCTGCTCGGAGAAAAAAATAATATGGATTACACCCAATAGAACTAAAATCCAAGAGAGTGGATTTACCCGTAATTGTAAAGTTATTCCCTATCCTCAAGATTTTGATACAATAATTAAGATTCTTCACAGAAATAGTAAATATGTACTTGTTGCACGACCCGCAATTTTAGCCCAACTTGCGTTTCATATTAACAAATACAAAATTGCCCCCCCCAAACCATCTTTACTAATCGCCTTCAATCACGATATAACCATTGGAGCCGAAACGCTACTAAAAAAGACATTCAACGTTCCCATTGTCCGACTCCTTACAGACACGCATTACGGATCGTTGATCGCAACCTGTCAATATGATTATTACCATCTATTCGAACCCATTGCTATTCAAGAAGTTGTAAACGAAAGAGGACTTCCTGTAACCTCAGGAAGGGGAACCTTGGTTTCAACTCCACTCCACACTTCAAAACCTACTCTTTTGCGATTCGATACCGAAATCGAAGTTATTCCAAACCAAAACGCAGTATGTCCGTGCGGACTATCGTACAGAACAATTGATAATTTATCATACGTTTCGCGTCCCACCCTAAAAAGTGTTGACAATCAAGACCTTTTAATTCCATTGCCCGAAGAACTTCACCCTAACATTGTAGGGGTCAATTATGAACAAAGTTATGCTGGCGAAGTTCTCATTACCGTTAAAGAAAATGAAATTGGAAGCCTCAATCCCAACGACTATAAAGAATGGTTTCACAACTATTGGAAATTAGATATTCGAATTATTCTTTTAATTGACAATCGTAGTACATTCTTGGGCGACCGAGGTCTGTCGAACTACCAAATCAAAACAACATAAACTTGCAGTCATGATCAAACAACGAGAAATAGAGGTAATAATTCAAAACACGGATCAACGACATAAATTCCCCTTAGGAACTTCACTGGACGAAATTATCGCAGAGTTAAAGATAAAACTGAAATATCCCATAATTGGAGCCATGGTAAACAATAAGTTAAAGGAGCTCGATTATGCAATATTTAAACCAAAGACCATAAAATTCATCGATTTAACGCACCCTGATGGAATGCGTATGTATGTCAGATCATTGAGTTTCATTTTAATAAGAGCAGCCAAAAACTTATTCCCCAATCGACGACTTACCATAGAACACTCCGTTTCGAACGGATATTATTGCGAGTTTGAAGGCGACAATAAAGAGTTATCCATCGAGGACATTATTGCGCTTCAGAAAGAGATGAGGCTCATTATTGACTCTAATTTCCCCTTTGTACGAGAAGAAATATTAACCGAAGAAGCAATAGCCCTGTTCGAAAAGCACGGTTCCCAAAATAAGGCCGATTTATTTAAAACACGTAAATTATTGTACACCAGCGTTTATATTCTTGATGGAGTACCCGATTATTTTTATGGATACCTAGCCCCATCAACAGCATATATCAACATATTTGATCTATATAAATATTATAACGGAATGTTGCTAAGAGTTCCAACCATTAGCAATCCCGATCAAGTTGCCCCAATTGTTATTCAAGATAAAATGTTTGAAATTTTCCAAGAGCATAAACGATGGAACGAAATTATAAAAGTTGACACCGTAGGACAATTAAACCAAGCAACCGAAAATGGGACAATTTCTGATCTCATAATGGTGTCCGAGGCACTACAAGAGAAAAAAATGGCTGCAATCGCAGATTTAATCAATGATCGCAACCCAATGCCAAGGATTATATTAATTAGTGGTCCCACATCATCAGGAAAAACAACATCGGCAAAACGGTTAGAGGTTCAATTAAAAGTACTTGGAATATTTCCCCAAACAATTTCACTTGACAACTATTTTGTAAATAGAATAGATACCCCAAAAGACAAGAATGGAGAATATGACTTTGAAAATATCAAAGCCCTAGACATTGCACTTTTCAACAAACAATTATTACAACTCCTTAAAGGCGAAGAAGTTGAAGTTCCAAGATTTAATTTTGGAACGGGAGAACGATTTTATGCTGGAGACTTTCTACACCTAGACTCCAAAAGCGTTCTTGTGATAGAAGGAATTCATGCGTTAAATCCGCTATTAACCAACAAAATACCCAGTAATGCAAAATTCAAGGTTTATGTTTCGGCACTAACAGCCCTTTGTATGGACGAACACAATCGGATTCCGACCACCGATAACAGGCTGATTAGAAGAATAGTACGCGATCATCAATACCGTGGATATTCGGCACAAGAAACCATTAAACGATGGCCAAGTGTTCGCCGAGGCGAGGAGAAATATATATTTCCGTTCCAAGAAGAGGCCGATGTAATGTACAATTCAGCTCTTTTATTTGAACTTGGCGTTTTAAAACAATACGCAGAGCCAATTCTTAGGGAAGTCTCCCCTAAAACCCCTGAATATGCTGAAGCAGCAAGACTATTAAAGTTTTTCACATACCTTTCATCCATTCCAGAGAAAGAGATTCCTCCCACAAGTATTTTACGAGAATTCCTCTTTGGAAGTAGCTTTAGATACCATTAAACCACCATTTTATAAGTACATTAGTAACATTCATCAATATTCAGTACAATAAATCAACAAAAACAGATATATTGAGCATAAATTATTTGAAATAATACGATGTTTTCATATCTTTAGCCATTGAAAAAAGTTTTATAGACAAAACAATAAACACAAACATACTGCACTAATATGTTGAAACCTTTATACATTTTATTCAATATGGGAATCGTGTTGTTAATCTCTGCGATTTTTGGCGGTATTGATATCAAACATAGTTTTCCAAAGAAAGTCAATTCTGGAAGCCAATTCACCGTTGAAATATCAATTAACAAAGGCGATGTCGATCGATATGCCAGATTAACCTTAGAGATTCCCAACGGGATAACAGCAAAAGCTCGGGAAACAAGTGGTGGACAATTTTCTTTTGACGATCAAAAAGCAATTGTGCACTGGTATAGCCTACCCTACGACGAAGTTTTAAAAGTAGTATTGGTATTCACCGTTGCTCCTCCAATATCGGGCGATTTCATAATCTCGGGATCATTCCGATACATTGATGACAACAAAATTCAAGAAAAACCCATTGAGCCCCATAATTTAAAAGTGGTTCAAGTTGAAGGAGTTACGGATCTATTGGCATCAAAACGATACAAATATAAACAGATTACATTAAAGCCCATTGACTGCATTCGTCAAAAACCTTATATGAACGAAGAGAATGAAATTGTAGTCAACCTCTTGGTTAGTAAAAGTGATTTGAAAAGTTTTGGGAAAATTGAAGAACAAATACCACGAGGATACAGAGCAGTTGCAACTCGTACAAAAGGATCGATATTTCAAGTCAGTGGACGTATAATAAAATTCCTATGGATGGAATTACCAAAAGAAGATACACCTGATAATAAAATGTTTGTGGTTACCTATAAACTTATTCAGACCGAAGAGTATCCAAATCAAGCATTTATAATAAACGGAAACTTTTCGTACTCCCAAGATGACAGAACGCAAACCATAAGCATTGCGGAACGAAATGTTGACCTAAATGAATTTGCTACAGAACAATTAGAGGAGCAAGAACTCACCAAAGAACAACAACTGGCCGAACTGGAAGATGAGAAGAAAGAGAAAAAAGTAGATGTTCTTGCTGATGGAGATAACTTTACAGGAATTTCAGGATTGGCAACAAGCGATAATCTTGGGAATTTACAAAGTCAAGATAATAAAACCTTTGATCAGTCACTAACCCCCGAAGAACGAGAAAAATATGCTGCAATAGCACAACGAGCTAAAGAACAAGGGACAGACGTAATCAATGAACAATCGGCAGAAATTGTTGGAGAACTAAAACGACCTGAAATAACATCAACCCCAGGAGCAGAGAAAGGAATATCCTATAAAGTTCAAATTGCAGCAAGCCACAAACTTGTGAAAAAAGATTATTTTAAAAAGTTCAACATTCACGAAACCGTTCATATTGAACTTCACGAAGGATGGCATAAATATACCATTGGTAATTTCAATGTTTACAAACAAGCACGCGATCATCGAGTTAAAATATGGAACTCAACCCCCATCGACGATGCGTTTGTTTGCGCATATTCAAGTGGGAATAGAATTACTGTGCAGGAAGCATTGATGATCGCAAATCAGCAGTGGTTTAAATAATGTAAAATACTGAAAATGCAGACAAAATATATCATATTCATACTTATTCTTTTTTGTTTTTATAATATTAATTCTTGGGCTCAAATAGATGAAGATTACGAATCTATTTTGCTTGAGGAAGAGGATACCGAAACCGCATTATTTAGTTCTGCATTTAAACCCATATTTGGATTAGGTCAAGGAATTATTACGTTCTATGGCGACATTAAAAACAATTACGCCTCCCCCTTAAATGGCCAATGGGGAACCACCGTTAGTATTTCTCGCTCGCTAGGACGATATTTTGATGTGGATTTATATGCTCTTTTTGGAAAAGCCTCGGGAGAACGTAGATCGGTTGAAGATTTGACGTTAAATAAAAACTTCAAAACAGATTTATTTATGGGTGGAGTTTCAATGACATACAATTTCAACCATATTTTAAAAAGAAAACGTCCCATACATCCCTTTATTTCAGTCGGTATTGAAACCCTACAATTCACACCTCGGGGTGATATGAAGGACAACGAAGGAAATCCATACGTATATTGGCCAGATGGAACAATTAGGTTAGAAAATAACGAAATAGTTTCTCGAAATTTTGAATATGAAACTAACCTACGAGAAGTAAATCCCACCAATAGTGACTATTCATTAATGACCTTTGCCGTTCCCATAGATATTGGTATAAATATGACTATTACCGACCGAATGACCTTAAGATTGGCAAATTCATTGCGGTTAACATTCAGTGATTATATTGATGACACCCCCAGCGACAATGGTTTTTATTCCAACGACATACTAAATTACACCTATGTCTCGTTGAGACTCGATCTATTTAGTCCAGCGAGTGAAATTGCTGCTGTGGATCAATTTAAAAACCTAAAATTTGTTGTAACAGACGGCGCCGATGAAGATGGTGATGGAGTGGATGATTTTAACGATGAATGTCCTGGAACAACCAACGGGGTAATTGTAGACTTTAGAGGATGTCCATTGGATTCTGATAACGACGGAGTTCCCGATTATAGAGACGAACAGCCCAATACTCCCCCAAACACAATTGGAGTAGGTTCTACTGGAGTACGATTGACCACACATCACTTGGTGGCCATATTGTTTGACCCGAAATCGGTAAATCGAAAAGATTTAGACACCTACTATCATGAATCCCGTCAAGAACGCGGGGGCAAAAAATACGATAAAATGCCCGATAAATTTAAAACGGTCGATAAAAATAATGACGGATGGATTTCACCAACAGAAATGCGGGATGCAATTGATAAGGTATTCGATTTCAAATCCACGTTAACAGTCGAAGACGTAAATGAATTACTGGAATACTTCTGGGTACAATAATACTCCATAATAGAAAAAGGCTGAAATAATTTCTAATTATTTCAGCCTTTTTCTATTATGCTATTTCAATTTAAAGGATCTTATGGAAACGATCGTTTTCACGTTTCATATCCTTTTCTTTTATTGAATCTCTTTTGTCATACACTTTTTTCCCTCTTGCCAAGGCGATCTTAAGTTTTGCATATCCTCGATCGTTGATAAAAAGAGTAACTGGAACAATCGTTAAACCACGCTCTTTAATTTTCCGTTCCCATTTTTTCAATTCCTTTTTGTTCAATAATAATTTTCTATCGCTTCGAGGATCGTGGTTATAGTGGGTTGCTTTTTCATATTCTGAAATATGCACCCCTTTTGCGTAGAGCTCACCTTTGAAAAACACACAATATGAATCTGACAAAGCAGCTTTTCCCTGCCGAAGAGATTTTATCTCTGTTCCTTTTAAACATATACCTGCAATATAGGTCTCAATAAACTCATATTCGTAGGAAGCTCTTCTATTTCTAATTTGAATCGTTGACATTAATACGGTTGTTACTTTAAAAATTGCTAAAATACAATTTATCTATTATTATAGTTGAGAGATATCAAAAGTCTCTTTAATTTTATATCCTTTTGGAGTAAATTCAATGGTACACGCCTCTATGGAAATATCGTGTTGAAACATTAAAATATGTTCACCATCCACTATTTCCTTCAGAATTTCGTTTTTCTCCTTTATAGTATCAAGAGGGAAGATATCGTATGCTGATAGATATATGGGAGCCAAATTTGCTGAAAGTGGTATCAAATCGCCAACAAATACAACTTTCCGAGTACCAAGAGTTACAATGGGAACCAACATTCCGTTTGTATGTCCACGGTGTTGACGCACTTCAACATTTGGAAAAAGTTGACAATCATTCTCAATTAAATTTAATCGATTGAAATCGTTTAACGGTTTAATTATATCATTGGGATATGCGGAAAATTCACGCTCATTTGGATTCATAGCCCATTCCCATTGGCTTTTCGAAACCCACATTTGAGCATTTGGAAACTGTAGTTTTATATTTCCTTTTGTATCATTAACTAATGCCCCACCACAATGATCCCAATGAAGATGCGTAAAAAGTACATCTGTAATATCCTCCGATGAGTAGCCAAACTGGGCCAAACTAGATAATAAATTATTCTCACCATTTAATTTATAATATTTTAAGAAATTATCTGGAATTCGAGTTCCAATTCCAGTGTCAATCAGGATACGTTTATCGCCAGAATCAATTAAAAGGCTTCGTGTTGCAACATTACACAAGTTTTGTTCATCACAAGGATATTTCTTTTGCCATAAGGTTTTAGGAATAACACCAAATGCAGCACCCCCATCAACCATAAAATTTCCACACTCTATTGAAAACAATTTCATTCTTTAGGTCTTTAATAATTTAGTAAATAACATCCAAAACAGTAGAAAAAGAATGTGTTGGATTCCAAAATGTAAATTTACAATATATCTTTATCATTTTCTTCTTTTAAATTTTAATCAGGTCATTTTTCCCAAATACTTTTAATCAAAATTTCAATTGTATAGTAGAATCTTATGAACAAATGAAATTTATTTTAGTTCCATAAAAAAGAAAAAAAACACTAATCACATTAAGATAAAATCCATACCTTTCGCATTCAATGAATTGTTATTTAATTATACTTATTATTAACCCAAAATTAATATTTATGAACAAAATTAGAAAAATGCTTGGTGCAATAACTGCACTTGGCGTTATTGGCATGGTTAGCGCAACATTTACAGCCTGCAACACACAAAGCGTTAATGTTCCTGGATACAAATTAATTGAGAAACGATTTGTTAAGGAAGTAAACGCTGATGTTTACTATTTTGAACATCTAAAAAGCGGTGCACATGTATTGAAATTTGACACCAAAGATGCAAACAAAACCTTTGGCGTTGGTTTTAAAACGGAACCAAATTCACATAGTGGCACTTCACACATTATTGAGCATTCCGTATTGAACGGTTCAAAAAACTTTCCTGTAAAAAGTCCGTTTGAGGAGATGGGAAAAACGTCGCTTAAAACCTTTTTAAACGCCTTTACTGCTTCTGAATGGACATTCTATCCAGTAGCAAGTATGAACGAAAAAGACTACTTCAACCTCATGACCGTATATCTTGATGCCGTTTTCTTCCCGTTCATTAAAGACGATCCACGTATCTTTATGCAAGAAGGATGGCACTACGAACTCACTGATAAAGACAGCCCAATTGTTTATAAAGGTGTTGTTTACAATGAAATGAAAGGTGTATTCTCAAGTCCACAACGAGAATTAAGTTTTCAAATCTCTAAAAATCTATTTCCAGATAATGGATATGGATTATCATCAGGTGGGTATCCTTTAGAAATTCCTAATCTGACTTACGAAGCATTTGTGGAATACTACAGCGAGCATTATCACCCAGCAAACAGCTGTATATTCGTATATGGTGATGCTGACATACATAAAGAACTTGAGTTGATAGACAAAAATTATCTCTCGACCTTCGATAAAATTGAAATTGACAGCAAAATTAAACTTCAAGAACCTTTTGCCGAATTTAAAAAAGTAACTGCCCCTTATGCGTCATTAGAAGGAGCCCCAACAGAAGATCAAACATTTTTGAGTTTAAACTGGGTATATGGATTAAATACGGATAATGAAATTAGTTGGGCTTTAGATATTTTGGCCGATGTATTGGTTAGACAGGAATCGGGTCCAATTCGCTTGGCTTTACAAGAAGCAGGAATTGGTCACGATGTTAGCGCTTACGCAAACAATAGCCAACAAAATGTTTTCAGCATAAATGTTCAAAATGCTAATGCAGCAGATGCTGATAAGTTTAAAGAGATTGTTATTGCTGAATTAAAAAAAGCAAGTGAAAACGGTATTGACAAAAATGCTATTGAAGCGTATGTTAACCGAATGGAATTTAATCTACGCGAAGGCAATGATTCGCAAAAAGGACTGTCAAGCATGCTTGAGAGTTTTCAACATTGGATTTTTACAAATGATCCTTTTGCCGGACTACAATGGGAAAATCAATTGCTAGAAGTTAAGGAAGCGATTAAAAACAACTTCTTGGAAAAAACAATTATGGATGGTCTTGTTAACAATAATTTTGGTTTGTTAATGGTGCTTGAACCAAAACCAGGTTTAGAAAAAGAGATTAACAAAATCACCGAAGAGAAATTGGCCGCTTACAAAGCATCGCTTAGCGATGAGGAAATTGAAAACCTTATTAAAGAGACTCAAGAATTAATTGAACATCAGAAAAAAGAGAATACAGCCGAAGAGCTTGCTGTTCTCCCAAGATTAAGCCGTGAGGATCTGAATCCAAAAGCAGATTGGTTTGCCGTTACTGAAAAAGAGGTAAACGGAATAAAAGTTATTCATTACGACGATTTCACAAACGGTATTGTATATGCTGATATGATGTTCGACATGAGAGTATTACCAACTGAATATATTCCATATGCAAAACTTCTTGCTCGATTATTGGGAAAAATGGATACGAAAAACTATTCATTTGGAGATCTTGAAAAAGAGATTAACAAAAACACAGGTACATTCTATTCATCAATGAGCACCTATTTCGAAAACAATGACGATTCGAAAATAATACCGAAATTCGTAGTAGTATCGAAGTCAATTCCTTCGAAAGCTGAAAAAATGTTCGAATTGACAACTGAAGTTATTTACAACACCGACTTCACGAATAAAGAGCGATTAAAAACAATGTTGACACGACATTTGTCGCAATTAGAATCGAGCGTTAAAAACAATGGACTAGGATATGCCGTGAACAGAGCAGCATCTTATTTTTCTAATGGTGGAATGCTTCGCGAAATAACAGGCGGAATGGAATACAACTGGTTTATTGGCGATTTAGTTGCAAGTTTTGATAAAGATGCAGACAAAATCATTGAAAACTTAAATAAAACCATCAATTTATTGTTCACAAAAGAGAACTTGATTCTTGGTACAGCATGTAATGCATCCGATTATAAGACGTTGAAAAGTGAGTTTGAAGAATTTTCGGCAAAACTAAATTCAAATGAGCCTGCGTTTCAAGTTTGGAATTTTGACATGAAAAAGAAAAATGAAGCTTTAGTTAGTTCATCAAAAGTTCAGTATGTTGTTAAAAATTACGACTTTAAGAAATTAGGATATAATTGGGATGGAAAAATGCAGGTTTTAAACAGTATTCTTTCGAGCGAATACCTACAAAGTACAATTCGTGTACAAGGCGGTGCTTATGGCGGATGGTGCAGTTTTTCAGAAACAGGTCATTTGTATTTTGCATCTTACAGGGATCCAAATCTAAAAGAAACGCTTGACAACTATGACAAAACTCCTGAGTATATCGATGCATTTGAAGCCGACGAAGAAAAAATGTTGGGATACATTATTGGAACAGTTTCATCGTTAGATTATCCATTAACAGCTTCAATGAAAGCAAATGTAGCATATGGTCGTTATTTTAAGAAGACAACGAAAGAATCTTTACAAAAAGAACGCGACGAAATTCTTAGTACTACAGCAGCTGATATTAGAACATACTCAAAACTGGTAGCCGATGTGTTGAAACAAAACAACATCTGCGTTTATGGAAACAAAGAAAAAATCGAAGCCAACAAGTCCCTATTTGGAAACTTAGTGAGTATCGAAAAAAGAAAGTAGAAATATAAAATAATTCGTAAAAAGGATACTGTACAATTACAGTATCCTTTTTTGCGTTGTAAAACAATTATTTTTAGAAACCGAACTATGTTCCTTCTATCTTGGCATCCCTCCTTTATTCTACCTTTACCAAAGGATCATCAATTTCCAATGGTGAAATACGAAAAAGTAAAAGATTATCTATTAACGCGGACCATTGTTACATCCAGTAATTTTACAATTCCAAAATTGGTTCCCATTGAGATTTTGAATCTTGTACATACAGAGGAGTATATTCAAAAAACGGTAACAGGAGCACAAACGGAAGCTGAAATTCGCAGAATTGGATTTCCTTATTCCTCAAAAATGGTTAGAAGAGAACGGCTTATATGTGGAGCTATGATTCAGGCAGCTGAAAATTCGTTAAAACACAGAATTTCATTTAATATGGCAGGTGGCACACATCATGCGTTTGCCGAATACGGAAGTGCCTATTGCATTTTTAACGATATGGCGGTAGCAGCCCAGTATTTACTTAGCAAAAGCTTAGTACAAAGGGTGTTAATTGTAGATTTAGATGTTCATCAGGGCAATGGCACTGCATCTATTTTTGCCAACAAACCGAATGTATTTACATTTAGCATGCATGGAGCTTCTTCTTTTCCACTAAAGAAACAGCAATCGGATTGCGATATTGCACTACCCGACTCCACAAACAATGCGGAATATCTAACATTATTAAGCACTAATTTAGGCCAAATAACTGAACGTTTTAAACCGCAAATTGTATTATATCAAGCAGGTGTGGATTTAATGTGGTGTGATAAGCTTGGCCGTATTTCATTGACCACAAATGGAATAAGAGAAAGGGACCGGATTGTATTTGAGCACTGCCTTTCGAGAAATATTCCCGTTGCTGGCTGTATTGGTGGAGGTTATGCATCGGATATTAATTTGATTGTTGAAGCGCACTGCAATACTATTATATCAGCAAAAGAGATCCTTCTAAAATACAAATAACGTATTTCATTTTCATATATTATTATCTGGTAAAATCGTTAAATTCCATACAGAAATATCTGCTGTAAATACCCATTAAAAAATAAAAGCTATTCTCGAAAGAGAATAGCTTTTATTTTCATTGTAAATTGAAGTTTTATCCTTCGTATCCGTATTCCTCAAGAATTTTACGAACTTGATCTGATGAAACACGACCATAGGTTTTCTCACCAACCAACACTACGGGAGCAAGACCACAAGCTCCAACGCAACGTAAGCAATTAAGTGAAAAGACACCATCAGCGGCTGTTTCTCCAACCTCAAGTTTTAAAAGTCTTTTGAATTCATCCAATACTTTTTCTGCACCACGCACATAACAAGCAGTACCAGTACATACTGATATTGGGTATTTTCCACGTGGAATCATAGTGAAATACGAGTAGAATGTTACAACGCCATATACTTTGGCAAGTGCGACATTCAATTCGCTGGCAATAACTTCTTGTACTTCAGCTGGCAAATATCCAAAGATATTTTGAGCTCTATGTAGCACGTTGATTAACTCACCGGGTTTATTGTTGAACTCACGGCACACTTCAACGAGCTTTTCTTTATCAGCGCGTTTAAGCGCAACTTTTGATTCAGCCATATCGTTTATCTATTATATCAGTTCTGAAATTACTCTATTGTTTTAATTACTGTTGCTTTATCCACATAGTGCGTATGCAATAAATGGTGTGCTTTTTCGCTCATAGGATGACCTAAGAATTTCTCATAGAGTTCAATAATCATTGGGTTATCATGAGATTTTCGTATTGGTTTTTCAGCATCTTCGCGATACAAAGCAGCAGCACGTTTTTGGAGTATCTCTGAATGGCCATGGTGTAGAGGTTGACCTCCTCCACCAACGCATCCGCCAGGGCATGCCATTATTTCAATTGCATGATATTCTGATTTTCCAGCACGAATGTCTTCGAGTAGTTTACGAGCATTTCCTAAACCGTGAGCAATACCAATTTTAAGTTCAAAACCATCAATATCAACACTAGCAGAACGGATACCTTCCATACCACGTAGCTGTTGGAAGTCAACCTTCTCTAACTTTTTCTTGGTAAATACTTCATATGCAGTACGAACTGCGGCTTCAATAACACCTCCTGTTGTACCAAAGATAACTCCTGCTCCTGTGGATTCTCCAAGTGGATTATCAAAATCTTCGTCTGGCATATTTCTAAGGTCCATGTTAGCCTCTTTAATAAGATGCGCTAATTCCCGAGTCGAAATTGAATAATCTACATCTGGATTACCGTCAGTTTTAAACTCTTCGCGTTGGCATTCATATTTCTTAGCAAGGCAAGGCATAATTGAAACAACAATCAAATCTTCTCGCTTCACGTTAATTTTGTCAGCGAAATATGTTTTGGCAATTGCTCCAAACATTTGCTGTGGAGAACGTGCAGTAGAAGGTATGTCAAGCATATCAGGATACTGCTGTTCAAAGAAGTTTACCCAACTTGGACAACATGAAGTTAGAATTGGTAGTTTTACCGGTTCGCCTTTCAAATGTTTTTCTAAACGTCCTAATAATTCGGTACCTTCTTCCATAATTGTTAAGTCGGCAGCAAAATCAGTGTCGAAAACATAGTCGAAGCCTAAACGACGTAGGGCTGCAACCATTTTCCCGGTAACTGATGTTCCTGCTGGATATCCAAACTCTTCACCAAGAGCAGCACGCACTGCAGGAGCAGTTTGTACAATCACTGTTTTCTTAGTATCAGAAAGAGCGCGGATAAGTTGTGGAGTATTATCCACTTCTGCTAACGCACCTGTTGGACAAACAGCAACACACTGACCGCAATATGTACATGTCGATTTCACTAAATCCATTTCAAATGCTGGTGCAACTACGGACATAAATCCGCGATTTACAGCATGCAATGCACCTACAGTTTGTACGTCATTACACATAGTTTCGCAACGACGACACATTACACATTTATCAAGGTCCCGAATAATTGATGGAGAATAATCAACTCTGTACGATGACATTTGAGAAATCTCCTCATTGTGAATTTTACGAACACCCATTTTAACTGCTAAGTCTTGCAATTCACAATTTCCTGATTTAGGACAAACAAGACAATCTTTTGGGTGATCGGATAAAATAAATTCAAGTACTGTACGTCGAGCATTCAAAACACGCATTGTGTTTGTTCGAACAACCATTCCTTCAACTACGTCAGTAGAACATGAAGGGGCAAGGTTTCGACGACCTTCAACCTCAACGACACAAATTCGGCAACCTGCCGGTTTGTTTTCTATGTTCATGTGTTCTAAGTTCATGTAACATAGAACAGGTATTTCAATTCCTAGTTGATGAGCAGCTTTGTAAATTGTAGTACCAGCTGGAACCTCAACCTGTTTGTTATCTATAATAAGTTTTACAAAATCCATTATTGGTTTCCTCCCTATTGTATGAATATAGCGTTAAATTTACATTTTTCGATACATGCTCCACACTTGATACATAATGATTGATCAATGAAATGAATGCCTTTACGTTCTCCAGTTATAGCTCCTACTGGACAAACACGTGCACATGCAGTACAACCAACACAATTGTCGGGTTGAATAACATATTGCATCAGGCTCTTACAAACTCCTGCGCGACATTTTTTATCGTCAACGTGCTCAAGATATTCATCGTAAAAGTTATCTAGTGTAGAAAGTACGGGGTTTGGAGATGTTTGACCAAGTCCGCAAAGAGCAGTATCTTTAATAACTCGACTCATATTATCGAGCAATTCTAGGTCTTCGCGAGTTCCATTACCATTACAAATTTTCGTTAGAACTTCGTGCAGACGTTTGTTTCCAATTCGACATGGAGCACATTTTCCGCAAGACTCTTCTACGGTAAATTCAAGATAGAATTTAGCTACAGAAACCATACAGTCGTCTTCGTCAACAACAATCATCCCTCCAGATCCCATCATAGAACCGGCAGCAATTAGTGTATCAAATTCAATGGGCGTATCTAAGTGTTTTGTAGTTAAGCAACCTCCTGAAGGACCTCCAGTTTGCACTGCTTTAAATTTCTTGCCATCTTTGATACCACCACCGATTTCGAAAATAACTTCACGAAGTGTAATTCCCATCGGTACTTCAATCAAACCAACGTTGTTTATTTTTCCAGCCAATGCAAATACTTTTGTACCCGGCGATTTCTCTGTTCCAATTGAACGGAACCAAGTAGCTCCTTTAATTAAAATTACAGGAATATTTGCAAATGTCTCAACGTTATTCACGTTGGTTGGTTTTCCCCAATATCCTGATTCAGCAGGGAACGGAGGTTTAACAGTAGGTTCGCCACGCTCTCCTTCCATTGAGTGTATAAGAGCCGTCTCTTCACCACAAACAAATGCTCCAGCTCCAAAACGCAATTCTACGTCAAAATCGAATCCAGAACCCAAAATGTCTTTACCCAATAAACCCGATTCTCTTGCCTGTTTAATGGCAACTTGTAGTCGTTTAATTGCCAAAGGATATTCGGCTCGAATATAAACTAAACCTTTTGTGGCAGCAGTAGCATACCCACAAATGGTCATTGCTTCAAGAATTGAGTGAGGGTCACCTTCAAGGATTGAACGGTCCATAAATGCACCTGGGTCGCCTTCGTCAGCATTACAAACTACATATTTTTGATCAGCATGGTTTTTACTGGCAATTTCCCATTTCAAACCTGTTGGGAATCCCCCGCCTCCACGACCGCGTAATCCTGAATCTTTAATGATTTTGATTACATCCTGAGGTTTCATTTCTGTTAAACAGCGTCCTAAGGCCTCGTATCCTTCACGTCCGATATACTCTTCGATGTTTTCTGGATCGATAAATCCACAGTTTCTCAAAGCAATTCTTAATTGCTTACGATAGAATCCCATGTGTTTAGAGTCACTAACTTTCTCTTTTTTATCCGGATCAACAAAAAGTAATCGCTCTACTTTTCGTCCTTTAATAACATGTTCTGCTATTATTTCTTTAGTGTCTTCTGGTTTTACTTGAACGTAAAACGTGTTGTCGGGCATAATTTTCACAATAGGCCCTTTTTCGCAGAAACCAAAGCATCCAGTTTCAATAACTTGTACGGTATCGTTTAAGTTATTTTCGTCAATCTCTTTTTTGAGAGACTCCGTAATTGCAAGCCCTTGTGCAGCTCGACAACCGGTGCCGCCGCAAACCAGAATATGCATTGAATATTTTGCCATTTTCTGTTTCCTCCGTTATTTGTTGTCAATTTTGTCGTAGTTTTCAGGCAATATACCTTCAACTAATTCGCCATTTTTAATGTAAGATTCAATGATTTGGTCCGCTTTTTTCATGTCAACATTTCCAAATACAATTGGTTCTTTACCCGGAATAGTAACTTCGATAGTTGGTTCAGCGAAATTATACCCCATATCGCCTGTTTGTGTTACTACGCCTTCGATACTGCGTTTCTCAAGCTCATCAACAAAAAAGTTGAATACCTCTTTCGCTCCAGAAGCAATACCACTAGTGCCCATTCCTACTTTCACTTGCACCAAGTTTTCATAATTGTCGCCTTTTTCACGAAGATGGACTTTTGATTGCAAGTCCTCCTTCATTTTGCGTAAATCAGCCAACGATTTTACTTTAGCCATTTTCGATTGTTTTTATTGGTTTGAATTACTAATTATTTAATATCTCGTTAATGTTCTCTTCAAACATTTCGCTTAAATATCTTATTATCTGAGGGTTGTCAATTGAAACTCCCTCTAATGCCTCTTTTATTTCTCGAGTGTCGATTACTACCGTTCTGTCTCGAATTATATGTGTATACAGAAAATCCACTTCCGCATTTCCTGTAATGAGTATTGTTAAAACCCCCGCTAAATCACCATTGGGAGGTCTATCAATATTATTGTATTCAAAAGTCACCTTTATATTCGTTCCTTTCCCCTCTTCAGAGGTTATAATTAAAGTTCCTCCTGTATGTTCAGCATTCTGTTTCAACAAAGGAATTCCCATTCCAACTTTTCGTGTAGTGCGTGTCGTGTAAAATGGATCTGTAACTCGCTGTACCACTTCGGGCGACATTCCTCTACCATTGTCTATAATGTTTAATTCATAGATATTTGCATCAATTTGTTCGTCGATTGTGATTTCAATAAACGTCGCTTTTGCGCTTATTGAATTATTAACGACGTCTAAAATATGCAATGCTATATCTTTCATTTTTATGCTTTTGTGCCGTAAGACACTATTTTCCTATTATTTTTACCTTGAAACGCATCAACAATTTCATCTAACCTAGGATTATTGAGTTCAAATATGGTATAAATATCTCCTATATTATCAATAAAGTGGGCATCGGAGTTTTGCACATATGTGTATTTTGAATAGTGAGGATTTGTTGTTGTAAACTTCTCTGGATCTGTGAATTTCGACAATTCTAAGGCGTCAATTTTTAAATCAAGGGGAATAAAGCCAAGCTGACTAATAATTGAATTCTTTGTTTTATTGATGTGTGCGGGGATAAAAACACCGCCTAGTTCATGAACTTTTTGTTCTACCTCTTCGATAGATGCATTTAATCCATTTATTAACAGTGTTTCAATCTCTTCTAATATATTATCGTTTTCATCGACCACAACTTGATAACCAAAATAATCAACATTGTTTTGAAAAAATGGAAGGTTGGCCTCTAAGTAGGCTTGAAAAACATCTACTTGTTCAAAATTATGAAAGTATGCCAAACAATGAACCTCCTCTTTGGTAGTAACCTCTACTCCGGGTATTACCGTAATGCCATATTGGGATGCTACCTTTTGAACAACTTTACACATTTTGGTACTATTATGATCTGTTATGGCAATGATATCTAATTTATTATCTAAAGCAGCTTGCACAATATTCTTTGGGCTCATCTCTAAGTCTCCACATGGAGATAAAACAGAATGAATGTGCATATCAGCTTTAAATAGTGCCATTTATTTCAATAAGTTAAATAATAACCCTGTAATCTCAAAGGTCGATTTGTCGGTTATAAGAACGGGGATCTCCTCACCTTCAGCTTGTTTAAGCAAGTCAGCATCGGGTTTTAATCCTTGAACAATAATAATGGCTGCCAACTCTTTTAACGACGCAATTGCCATGACGTTTTTATGCGTTTGTAGTGTTATCCACACTTCACCTTCCGACGCCCTTCCCATAACATCACTCAACAAGTCAGAAACGTATCCGCCGGTAATTTCTCGATTTAATCCACTTTTGCCAGCTGCTATGGTAAGCCCTAAAGTGTTTACAATTTCCTGTACTTTCATAAATGTTTATTGTTGATTCCCAGACTGTGGGATTATTTATTTATCGTTATCTAAATCTTCTTCCACTTTATTAATTGAATAATCACCCCAAATATCTTTCATAATCTGAATTGACTTTATGTGTGTGAGTGATCCCGTATCTTCCATCTGTGATCTCATAAATACACAGTCAGTCAAACGGGCATTTTTTTGAACTATATCTTCGGATAGTGCTTGACATGTTGGTGCACCACAAACTCCACAGTCGATTCCTGGCAGGTAGGACAACATTTTTTGCGCTTTTTCTAACTTGTTAAGCGCAATGTTGGTATCCTCATCCATTTTCATCATCGAACGGGGTTCTATTTCTATGACGCGACATTTTTCCTTCAAATAATCAGAATATTCCAACAGTGGGTTTTGCACTGGATTTTGAGTCAAAAACTCCTTATGTCGTCGAGCTCGTTTCTTCATTCTTTCAACGGTAATGAAACGATTTGATACATTTAATATGCCTCCAGCACAACTTTCGTCACAGGCTCTTATTTCCACAAAATCGACATTGGTAATTTGATCGGTCTCTAATCTTTCAAGAAAATCGATGGCATTGTGTACCTCATCGATTGCTAAACATCGCCCATCGAATCGATCTGCTTCGCCATTGGTTAGCGACCATCGGATGGAAGTGTGTCGTAAGGTGGGTTCTTCAATTTTTTCTGTGTCCAGCGGTGTATGGTTTTTCAACAATAATAAGACTCGATTATAAATTAAATCGATATTAATAACTCCATCCACCGATGAGTGCTCTTCGCCTACAGGGCTTTTCACTGCTGCAATTTTAGCGGCGCAGGGTGTTATGTAAAATATTCCGATATCTTTGGGATCAACTCCCTGATCCTCAAGTTTTTTGCGATAATATAGGGCGGAAACATCCAATGGTGGTTTGCGAGTAATAATATTCTGAACCAGAGATGGAAATTTCACTTGGATTAATCGAACAATAGCGGGGCAAAATGATGAGATAAGCGGTTTAGTATCGCTGTGCTCTTTCATGTACTCTTTAACGTCATCGACAAGGAAATCGGCACCATGCTCAACCTCAAAAACATCGGTAAATCCAAGTTCATGGAGACATGCTATTATTTGTTTAATGCTAAATTCGCTATCAAATTGACCTGGAAGAGTGCTTGGATACAGGGCTACTCTATGTTTGTAATTAAAGATCGTGCTGAAATCATCTTGTTCTACTTTAATGGCTTGAACTGGACAAACTTTAAAGCACATTCCACAATCAATACATTTATGTTCATAAATAATTGCTTTTCCATTGCGCACACGAATCGCTTCAGTTGGACACACTGTCATGCAATGTGTACATCCGTAACATAAGTCGTTATCAACTTTTAATGCGTGATGAAAAGCTTTTTGTGTCATTAGATACTTGAAATTAAATAGTTTACAAATCTCAATGAAGTTCCTTTATTTACTTCACTTTCAATCTGCATCTCATCGGTATTTCTTTTAATATTTGGCAATCCCATACCTGCACCAAATCCCATTTCACGAACGGCGGGGCTTGCTGTTGAAAAGCCCTCTTCCATGGCTAAATCAATATTTTGTATGCCTGGACCTTTATCAATAACATCAATCTCTATTTTTTCAGGTGTTATATTAACCATAACTTTCCCTAAAAAAGCATGGGCACAAACATTTATTTCTGCTTCATACAATGCAACTACAATGCGTTTAATAATTTTAGCATCCACATTTATCTGCTTCAAAACCTTTTTTACATTGCTTGAAGCAGTGCCTGCGTTGGCAAAATCACCTCCTTGTATTTTATATTCAAATTGCATTAATATAAAGCTTTAAGTCCGGCATTAAATAAAATTCCGGATGTTTTAAACATAGTGAAATCGCACTCAATGAGTGTCATTTTGTTCTCAATTGCTAGTTGAACCATATCTTCAGTAGCTTTTTTGCCCCGAACAACAATTATACATGATATATCGGACATTTCAGCGGTACGAATAGCTTGAAGATTTGCTAAACCAGTAATTAGTATTAAACTATCCGTATCTATTGTAAGTACATCACTCATTAAGTCGGATGCAAATGCAAACTCATAATCCATATCTTCACCGGCTTCACCCGCAATTATTCGAGCATTTAATAATTTAGCGATCTCTTTTTGATTCATAGAAGTGTGTTCATCATACTTTTTAAAACAATACTGCTGTCCGATTGAGGACAACAAAGATAATCTTACTTTATCACATTTTTAACGAATAACATGCCACGACAACTAATTCATATTCAGTTTAAATAAGGCAAGTTGGCGTTTATGTGAATTATCTCACACCCTTGTGTGTGATTTCTCTCTTTTGCTTATTTCTTAATGACTTGCAGGCATGTTATTAGACTGAATGTCAATACATATAGTTGTATTTGAACAGAAACAACGGGAATTTACTCAAAGCATAAAAGTGAATTATTTCACACCCTATAAGATCTTATTTAGTGAAAATATTATTTTTTTTGCTAAACTAAAAATAGCTGAAAAAATATAATATTAGAATACGTCATGAACTATCCCTAAAACAAAAAAAGATGAATGTAAATTCAATATTACATTCATCGATTCAAATATCAAAAATATTATCCCAATACCACAATACGTTGCGATTATCGTTGATTAAAATAATATCTAAAACTCATTTTCCAATCAGCAGGATTGATTTCTACACTATAGTTTGTAAATTCCGTGTTAAAATATAAACTGTCATCCGAATTTACATGAATTACACTTATAAAATTAGACTGTAGCGTTATTTCAGCGGAATTGGTTATAAAGTAAGAAACCTCAGGCATTACTGATACTCTGAGACAGAATGTATTATAGTCAAAGTCAAAAAGAGTTTGGAAATAACTGCCGGGATCGGAATCATAGATTTTACTTCCTACTTTACCTAGTGCTACTGGAACACTTGCTCCCCAAGATAGTTTTTCAGTGATAAATGACCTATAACGGCCAAACAAAACAATACCCAATTCTCCAGCTGAAATAACATTATGATTATTGTTAAAATATACGCCATAAGTATTGTTCTGATTGTAATATATTCCACCACCAAGTGCAAAGTTAGGCGTAATGAATTTACCAAAAATTGGAGAAATCATTAACTTATTTTCTTTGTCAAAAGAATCATATCCTTGTCCTTCAGTACTGCTAAAACCAAAAGTTCCTTCTAAAAACTGCTGATTTGAATTTTGAGCTACCGTTGATAATGTAGTAATAAAAAAAACAACTAAAATATAAAGTGAGTATATTTTCATATTATTATTTGTTAAACATTAATTAATAAAAACAAGCCATCATTATTAATGACAGCTTGTTTCAATCGATATTGATCTATATTATGCGCCTAATGTTGCAACCATAACTGCTTTAATGGTGTGCATTCTATTCTCTGCCTCATCAAACACAACGCTTGCATCTGATTCAAACACCTCTTCGGTAACTTCCATTGATTCAATTCCAAATTTCTGAAAGGTCTCTTCTCCAATGGTTGTTTTGCGGTTGTGGAATGCGGGTAGACAATGCAAGAATTTACAATTTGGATTGCCCGTTAATTCCATGGCTTGCTTGTTAACCTGATATGGTTTAAGTAGTTTAATGCGCTCAGCCCATACTTCGTCAGGCTCACCCATTGAAACCCACACGTCGGTATATAGGAAATCGCATCCTTTAACGCCGTCTTTAACACTCTCGGTGCGTGTAATTTTCGCTCCTGTTTCTTTAGCAATTTCTAAACACTGGTTGTAAAGATCGTCCGATGGCCAGCACTCTTTTGGAGCAACAGCACGGAAATCCATTCCCATTTTTGCTGCGCCAACCATAAGTGAGTTTCCCATATTATTGCGTGCATCGCCAAGGTATGCGAAGGTAACTTTTGATAATGGTTTGTCGCAATGTTCACGCATTGTTAGGAAATCGGCCAAAATTTGAGTTGGATGAAACTCAGTGGTTAAA
>JAQVXQ010000131.1 GCA_028709085.1 Salinivirgaceae bacterium
ATTACATAATACAAACCCGTTGTATTCACTACTGGTCGCTAAATATTCAGTAAAAAAGATTATATCAGAGAAAATAGGCAACCAATACATAATACCTATTATCGGGGTGTGGAACAAATTCGAGGAGATCGATTTCAATACGCTACCTGAGCAATTTGTGCTGAAAACTACGCATGACAGCGGCAATGTATTTATATGCAAGGATAAAAACAAGATTGACATTAACTATTTGAAAGTCAGGATCAACAAGGCTTTAAAATTAAATTATTTTTATAAATCTCGAGAATATCCATATAAAAAGGTAGTTCCTCGTATTATGGCTGAAAAGTATATGGACGATAATACCCAAGAGGAGTTGACGGATTATAAGTTTTTTTGTTTTCACGGAGAGCCAAAGATAGTTCAAATAAGTTCAGGTAAAGGAGCTAAGAAAAGAATTGGATTTTATGATATGGATTTTAATTTACTTCCTTTATCAACGGATGCAAATATTGCCGATCTTTCGTTAGAAAAACCCAATAACTTTGATCAAATGGTTGAAATATCTAAAACTTTGTCGTGTGATATGATTCATGTACGTATCGATCTATATTTAATCAATCAGCAAATTTATTTCGGCGAATATACTTTTCATAATAACGGAGGGATTGTTCATTTTTCCCCACCTGAATGGAATACAACCTTAGGTGATATGATTAATTTGCCAATTGTTTAAAAAGGGTAATTTTTTTGTATTATAAATATTAATTTGGTTAGGTTTATAGCATGACAAAGAAATCATCGGCACTTGTATTTATTATAATATTGTTAACTACAGGGCAAGTTTTCCAATTTTTTACTCGATTTACAGGAATTCCAACCTTTTGGCCTTCTGTTTTAGCGATAGTAATTTTTACTATATTCTATAATCCTACAGCATTGTTTAAAAATACGGTATTATATACCCTATTGCTTTATGGAATCTTACTATTTCTCAATGCTAACAATCGCTTGAATAATATACCAGATGTAGAATTGCAGCCTTTTGGTATATTATCAATGGTCTTTCCTTATGTTGTTGTTGCTATAGTACTTGAAAATCTGTTAGTGTTCAGTCAGAAGAACGAAAATACGGTACAAACAATTGGTAAATATACATTTTATATTATACTACTAAGTTTAGTCATATCCATTGTAAGTGAAATAAATTTTCCGGGGCTTACCCGTGGATATGGAAAACATCCTGTATTGCCATCATGGGCATGGACACTTAGCTTTGGAACAGTATATAGTATTCCATTTGTTTTTATGATTATAGTCTCTTTCTATAAGAGCAGTACACGTAATTTAATCATAGTCTTGACAATAATCGTTATTAATGCACTTGTCTCTGGTTTTTTAACAGCCTTAGCACTTACTGTAATTTGTGGAATTGTGGGGCTGGTTTTTCGATTTAAGGTAAAACGACGTATTTTTATTTTCACAAGTATCTTCTTTTTTATTTCCCTATTATACTCCTTTCGAGATGTATTTATAGAGATTCTACCTTCTTTACCACATGCTGTTTATCAAGAAAAGGCGAACGATCTTTCTATGCTAGAGAAATCGGATAACACAACTGATTTTATTGCGGAAACTCGCCAAGGTGTTTATAATCATTCGATAAAAACGATTAAAAAATACCCGTTTTTTGGTAGTGGAGACTATGATGCAATAGGTCAACACTCTTATTGGCTCGATAAAATGGGGTTTTATGGAATTCTCATTACCTTTTTATATTTCTTGATTTTATTTACGTTGTTTAAAAAAGCGCGTTCATTATTGATTAAGGAAGAAGTTGAACAGTATAATTTTTTGTTTATTATAATGCTGGTTTTTTTGTTTTTGAACCCTATTGAATGGCCTGACTTTTGGCTCAATATTTTTGTTGTAATTCCAAGTATGATTGTATATTTTAGAAAAAGTAATGAACCTATGTTAACAAAGGGAGATGAAAATTTACAATAGATAAAAACTTTATTACATATGAAAATCCTTTTTATTAGGTCACATAACCCATATTTTGAAACTTCTGCTTCTGCTAATCGCTACTTAGGGCTATTGGATGGATTATTGGCACAGGGGGCGAATATAACTCTTGTTATAACCGAAGGATATAATTATTTTCTTGAATATAAACTTAAAGGTCGTCCCTCAGAGAAGGAGAACTTGGAAATAAAATATTTAATTCCAACTTTGAATTATAACATATGGTTCAGAAGGATTAATAGATATCTTCTTTCAGGAATTTTTCAGCATATTATCAACGTACGTTTAAACCATTTTTTTAAGTTAGATTATGATTTTATATGGTTAACTTTTGAAAAGAAAATACTTGCCGCTTATTACAAAAATCAATCAAGGATCAAAGGAAAAACATTGATGGAATTAAACGAATTTAATGATCTCCACGTTAATGACGTTAAGCTTGGTAATGCATTGCAACTAAGGCACGCTGAAGCGGGAAACAGAATCTTTTTAAGAGCACTAAAAGGGATTGATTTGTTAGCTGTCATGACCAAAACATTAATTGCTCACTACAAACCATTGGCAAAACAAGAGGCGATTTTCTTTCATTTGCCGATGAGTGTAGATATGAACCGATTTTTAAGTGTTCAGGAGGATGTTGAATTTGAAAAACCATATATTGCTTATACGGGAACCTTTAACAATCAAAAGGATGGTGTTGATATACTTATAAAAGCCTTTGCAAAGATTGCGGATAAGTTCCCTTCGCACAAATTGTATTTGGCGGGTTTTCATCACTACGATGTTCCTATGCAAAAAGAATTAATTGCAAACTTTAAATTGAAGGATAGAGTTATTTATATCGGTGTGATCGAGAAAGATAAAATACCTGGTTTTATAAAAAATGCAGAGGTATTAGCAATGGCACGCCCTAACTCCAGACAAGCACAGGGTGGTTTTCCAACTAAACTTGGTGAATATCTTGCAACAGGAAATCCAGTTTGTGTGACTTCGGTTGGTGAGATCGCTGATTATTTGTGTCACAACGAATCTGCATTTATGGCAAAACCAGATAGTGTTGATAGCTTTGCTGAAGCTTTAGATCACGCTTTGTCGGATAAAGAAAACGCAAAAAAAGTTGGTTTACATGGATTTGATGTGGCCAAAAAAAGTTTCAATGTAGAGATTCAGTCTCAGCGATTATATGTTTTTTTAAACAACCAGATGAATAACTTTAGGTCTGAAAATTAAACTCTCTAATTATGATAGATATACTACGTTTCCTTAAAATGCATGCTGCGGGAATTAAAAATAACCGTAAAGGATGGAGGACTAATCGAAAAATTGTAGTGTTTGAAAGCGACGATTGGGGAAGTATTAGAATGCCTTCTAAGGAAGCATATGATTATTGTTTATCAAAAGGTTATCAAGTTAATAAAAATATTTATTCAAAGTATGATTCTCTTGCAAGTCGTGACGATTTATTGATGCTTTTTAATCTTCTACAGGAATTTAAGGATTCTGTGGGACGGCATCCTGTAATAACCGCAAATTGTCTTGTGACAAATCCCGATTTTGATAAAATACGGGAATCGGATTTTACTCAATATCACTATGAATTATTAACAAAAACCTTTGAGCAATATCCAAATCATTCAAAAAATTGGGAAATATGGCAAACAGCCAATCGAGAGGGTCTTTTTCACCCTCAAAGTCATGGGCGCGAACATTTAAATGTTTCTCGATTTATGAACGATTTACAATCGAGAAATCCAGATGCTAGGTTTGCTTTTGATTTAAATATGCCCGGTATATTTGCGAAAAACAACGTTGAGTTAGGAAATGAGTACGTTGTAGCGCTTGAGCATTTCAATGAAAAGGATAAATTTGATAAAATTGAAATTATTTCTGAGGGATTGAATCTGTTTAAAAAGCTTTTCCTTTACTGCTCTGAGTCATTTATAGCATGCAATTATGTGTGGACTCCGGAATTGGAAAGCAGGTTGGTTGATATGGGTGTTAAGTTTATTCAAGGTAGCAAAACACAGTTAATAGCCAAAGGAAATTATTCTGGGTTTGATAGAAAATCCCACTATATGGGAAAAAAGCATGAAAATGGAATGATCTATTTAACACGGAATGCTCATTTTGAACCATCGGCAAATCAAAATAAAGATTGGGTAGATAGTTGCTTAAATCAAATAAATAGTGCATTTTTATGGAAAAGACCCGCAGTTATATCTTCGCATAGAATTAATTTTGTGGGGTATATTGATCCACGAAATCGAGATAAAAATATTGTACAATTCAAAAACCTTTTATGCCAGATAATTACAAAATGGCCAATGGTGGAATTTATGACCACCACCGAATTGGGATCATTAATATCAACAAAAGTAAAGTAGGTTATGAATAAAATTGGAATTCATTACAGAAAGGGATCATATAGTGATCATTGGATAGCATATTGTAAGCAACAAAACTTACCGTATAAAATTGTAAATGCTTATGATAATGATATTATAAAAGATTTAGAAGATTGTAATATTTTTATGTGGCATCATCATCAATCATATCCTACGGATGCGATCTATGCAAAGCAATTATTATTTGCCCTTGAGCAAGCAGGAAAGATCGTTTATCCTAATTGGAAAACAGGTTGGCATTTTGATGATAAACTCGGTCAAAAGTATCTATTAGAGGCACTGAATACTCCTTTAATTCCCTCATTTGCATTTTTCTCAAAAAAAGAAGCGCTAAAGTGGATCTCAAATCACAAACTGCCTGTTGTTTTTAAATTAAGGGGCGGTGCTAGTAGTTATAATGTGAAATTAATTAGAACAAAAGCAGAAGCAAAATCGATCATAAAGAAAGCGTTTGGAAAAGGATTTCGCCAATATGATCCTTTTGTTGGATTTAAAGAGACGATTAGAAAGTTTATGAAAAAAGAAGCTTCAGTTCGTGATATTATAAAATCAGTGGCACATTTTGTTTATCCGTATCAATTAGAAAAATCTAAGGGTCGTGAAAAAGGCTATGTCTATTTTCAAGAGTTTATTCCAAATTGTGATTATGATATAAGAGTTCAATTAGTTGGAAATAAGTGCTATGCAATGAAAAGGTATGTGAGGAAAAATGATTTTAGGGCTTCAGGAGGAGGGAAAATTGATTACGATGGATCAAAGATACCGGTCGAGGCTATAAAATTATCGTTTGAAGTTGCTAAAGCCTTGCAAATGCAAACAATGGCCATTGATTTATTACCATATGGAGACTCATTTTTAATAGCTGAAGTTAGTTATGCTTTTGCCATCGATGATGGAGAGTTAGACCCTGGTTATTGGGATACATCATTACAATGGCATTCGGGAAAAATAAATCCATTTGCTTGGATGGTGGAAGAATTATATAAACACTAAATAAAGTTCCGGATGCACAAATTGATAGGTATTTTATCTCTGACGGTAGATCATTTATTTGAATTCATAAGATTTGTTCAGTTTTCAAATGGATTTAGTTTAAATTCTTCTGACAAACTTAGAGGTAAAATCGTCTTTAGATATCACAGTATAGAAAAAGGGTTGATAAACGATCCAATACGATACCGTTTTGGAAAAATTAAAATTCAAAAGTTGCTACGCTACTTGAGCTTATGGGTTGAAAGGAAGTATTCTACATCTGATTCCCAGTTTTTAACCGCATGTAGTGTGGTTAAAAGTTATATGGATTTGCATATAATAAATAATATCGATATCTCAGATATTATAAATGAAAAAGAGAATTGCTTAATTGATAGTTTTAGTGGAAAACAAAAAGGAGGAACAATACAAATCCAGGCTAAAAACTATTTCAATTTGGCGTTAGCTTCATTTGATCAATTTTCATCTTCTAGGCGAAGTGTTCGGCATTTTAATGGACAAATGGTTGATGTGGAAACTATTGGAAAAGTAATACAATTAGCAGGGAATGCCCCATCTGTTTGTAACAGACAAGGATATAAAGTTAAACTAATAAACAATCCTATACTTGCAGGAGAAATTCTAAAAATACAGGGTGGATTAAATTCCACCGCCAATACTGTAAGACAATTAATAATTGTTAGCGTTGATCGGAGTGTATTCGTTTCCTCAGCAGAGTGGTATGAAGTTTTTATTGATGGTGGAATATATTTGCAAAATTTACTTTATAGTTTGCATTTTTATCGAATTGCAGCGGTGGCGTTAAATTGGACAAAACATTTTTTTTTAGATAAAAAAATTGAAAAGCTGATTGGTTTTCCAAAGCAAGAAAAGATAATTGCTATAGTTGCAATTGGATATCCTGTCGATAGTTTTAAAATTCCTTTCTCCCAAAGGAAAAAAGTAAATGAAACCCTTGATATAATTAATTGAATAGCAGCATGAAAACAGACGCGCAAAAACTTATAATTAAGACAATTACATGTCATGACGTTTATAATTTTGGGGCATCACTGCAAGCCTATGCCTTAATGCGTTATCTTATTGAATTAGGTCATGAGGTTGAAATAATCAATTATAAACCTCCCTATTTGACATTTAATCTATGGGCTATTGGAGCTAAATGGAAGAAAAATCCACTGTTACGAATTTTATATTTTTTGTATGTAGTGCCAAAAAAATTGAGTCTTCGTAAAAGAAGAAAGAAATTTGATAAGTTTACCCAGAATAAATTAATCCTCACAAAAAAAACATATAAATCGGCTGCTGAGCTGCAACAATCACCTCCTGTGGCAGATGTGTTTTTTGCTGGTAGTGATCAAATTTGGAATCATCTGGTACCAAATGGAAAAGATTCATCTTTTTTCTTAAAATTTGCAGATTCAAAATCTAAAAAGGCTTCTTATGCCGCAAGTTTTTCAGTGGAAGATATTCCTAATGAGTTGGAGAATCATTACAAAGAAATGCTCTCGAATATAGATTTTATTTCGGTGAGAGAAAGTACGGGATTAAAACTACTTAAGAATTTGGGTATAAGCGAAGCTCAAGTGGTAGTAGATCCTGTTTTCTTACTAGATCATGATGACTGGGGAAAATTAACATATGAATACAGTAAAGAGAAATATATCTTTGTGTATGATCAGGAAAACAACAAAAAGATCAGAGATGCTGCTAAGAATATTTCTAAACGTTATAACCTTAAAATTTTTGCCATTGAATCTCTCTATCCAATGAGTTATGCGCATAAAAGAATTAAAGATGCTGATCCTATCGATTTTGTAAGTCTCATTAGTAATGCAGAAGTTGTCCTAACGAATTCTTTTCACTGCATTGCTTTTAGTATTATATTTAATAAGAAATTCTGGCTCTTTAAAAGAACCCACATGGCAGTTAATTCTCGAATGGTTGATTTATTGAAATGTCTTGCATTAAGTGACAGGATTGTTGACGATCATATTGAGAGATTAAATAATGATGAAATTGATTATTCAAAAGTTTTAAGCAAGCTACAACCATTAATTAGTAGTTCATATAATTTTATTGATAGTGTTTTGAAAGATGGAAAGTAAAAGGGTTTTAAATGAAAATATTAAAACAATCTGCCTTGTTCTACCAACGCTGCAGTCGGGAGGTATGGAACGAGTTATGTCAGAATTAGCCAATTATTTTGTTTCATTGGGGAGTATTTCCGTACATTTGGTTTTGCATCGTGGGGTGAATAATCAGTTTTATGATATTGATCATAAAGTTTATGTTCATGTAAGAAAAGAACGAAAAGAAAATAAGATATTTCAATTTTTCAGGACACTCTGGTTTATTAGGACTAAGGTAACTGAAATAAATCCTGATGCTGTACTTTCTTTTGGTATTCAATGGAACAACCTGTTACTTTTGTCCCTGCTGGGCACCAAAAACAAAGTTTTTGTTTCAGATAGGGGCTCACCCATCAGAAAGTATGAGTTTCCTCAAATGACCCTGAGAAAATATTTATATCCCTTTTCTAGTGGCATTATTGCACAAACAGAAATGGCAAATGTTTTAACTACTAAAATGTTTCCAAAACTTACGATCAACACTATTGGAAACCCAATTAACTGTTTTTACAATCAGAGTAAAATCAATAATAAAGAAAATATTATTTTATCTATTGGCAGACTAATAGATTCTAAACATCATATTAACCTTATAACAATCTTCAGCAAATTGAATGCTCAAGGTTGGAAGCTAATTATTGTTGGTGGAAACTCATTAAAACAAAATAATTATGAAAAATTGAAATGCCTTATTAACAATAAAGGTCTTGAAGGCAAAGTTATTTTGGATGGTGCCAGAAAAGATGTGCTATCCTATTATGAAAGGAGTCAAATATTTGCATTTACTTCAAGTGTTGAAGGTTTCCCGAATGTAGTTGGGGAAGCTTTATCTGCAGGACTACCAGTTGTTTCTTATGATTGTGTTGCAGGGCCTTCTGAAATGATAACAGATGGTGCAAACGGATTTCTCGTACCAGTGTTTGATGATGAACTTTTTAGGCAAAGACTTCAAATGCTCATTGATAATGAAGAATTAAGAGATGAAATGGGTCAAAAAGCAAGGGAAAGTATGAAAAAATTCTCAGTGGAAGAAATAGGGCAACAATACATTAATTTTATTTTTTCATGAGAGCTTTTCTGTTAAATGCTACAATGTATTTTAAATTTATTACACATTAGTTTAT
>JAQVXQ010000132.1 GCA_028709085.1 Salinivirgaceae bacterium
GGGTAGATGTTCGCCTTCTGCTTGAACATCTCCAAAAATATTGGCATCTGTATGTTGTGCTTGGACATTTAAAACCAACAAAGAGCCTAAAAATAGTAGGGTTGTAATTCGTTTCATTTTTTTAATCTAATAGTTTAACATAAATAAATTTAGTAAAATCTTGATTCAAAAGAATTTTGTTGTTCTCAATTCTTATTTCCGTCATCTTTTGATGACCATATTGTTTTTCAACCCAAATGGGTGCACCAATAGAAATATTATTGGAATAGCAAAAGTTGAAAAATTCTTTGTCTGAACTCGACAGCCTTGATATTTCATAGGTATATCCCGCATTTACTTCAGACAGTAATATTTGAGATACGTCCTTTTCTATTTCTCCATTTATGGTAGGAATGGGATCTCCATGTGGGTCGGTTGATGGATTACCTAAATATTTATCAATTTCGTTGGCAAGAAAATCAGAAGTAAGATGCTCTAAATGTTCCGCTTCTCGGTGAATTTCATGCAACGATAGATTGAGTGTTTTGTACAAAAATGATTCCCATAATCGATGTTTGCGAATCACTTTTAAAGCAAGCTGATTGCCTGATTCTGTGAGAGTCAATGGTTTGTATTTGGTGTAATTAACCATATTTTTTAAGGCTAATTTTCGAGCCATATCTGTAACTGCAGAATTGGTGATATTTAAGATGCCTGCGACAGTACTTATTCGGGTATCTGCCTCAGAGAGTTTACTCTGCTTATAAATAGTTTTTACAAAATTATCGATTGAAATTGTCATTTAAAAGGTAGTTTTAACAGAATAGTTAAGCTTGCTAAAATATGTAAACAGAGGAACTTAATAAATGTTCAAATGGTTTGCTAGTTTATAGTATAAATGAGAATCGGTTATCAATTATTTGCCGATTTACTTTTGCCAAAAATTGACGATTGCAAGATACAGTTTACACCGCCTAATTCGGAATGTTTTAAAAGGCCCTCCCGCACCCCTGAGTCCCCTCAAGGGGAAGCCCGGCGCGCAGTTCCCTTTAGGGAAATAAAGGGTGTGTGATGGCGGATTTTTTTTAATAAACCTTATCTTTTCCTCTAAAACCTTAGTAGCAAATCAATTACCGTCGTAAACTAACCTTTTTGACCTTATTAATTTCGGGAATAATAAGGTTGAAAGCTTTGGAGGATGTTGTTTTTTCTACTAAGGTTAAAGGTTTGAAAATAAGGTTTTTGTACGATAAATTAGAGGTGCTGTTATTTTTTTAAGGTTTCCTGATAATGTTTTATGAAAATATCGCACTCTTCAGCAAAACTTAGTTTCTTATGATGCTCCTTTTGGTTTAAAATATAAGCACAAACCCTATCAACATCTTCTTTTGAGACAGAAAAAGCAGAGGCTGTGTCTTGCCAAGCAAAATTTCCAATTACTAATTTATTTTCATTTCTAAATTGGTTGGAACTTTTGGCAATATTACTTAGTAGTTCTGAATCAGATAAATCAGGTGAACGGGATATTAAAATATGAACGTGTTCAGGATTTGCATAAATTGCATATAGTTTTGATTTGTTGTTTTTAACAATTCCTGTAATATACTTTTCTATTCTCTCTCTACTTGTCTCTGAAATAAGAGGCAACCGATGTATTGTTGTAAGTATATAGTGAACATATAAATTATTTTACTCTATTCGAATCATCTCAATCTTTGTTTTTTTATTTACTCCAACACCATATTATACACCCCCGATGAAATGATTTTCAAATCTTCAATCTCATTTAAAATCTCCACATATCCATTTTCAACTCTACCGACTTCGATTTTAATTTTATTCAACAGATAGTTGTTGCCATCCATCTTATTAAAGGCTAATAGATAGTAGTTTTCATCGGTTTTTATTATGGCCGATTCGGGAACAGCACTCTTCATTTCCGAATGGGTTGTAATCCCTACTTCAACAAATTCGTTGTTTATAAAATGGGTGTCGCTTAGGTTTTTAATGTCGCCAAAGCATAAAATGGTATGGGTCTCCACATCCAGATTTCTACCCACCGATTTTAACACTGCATCATAGGATTTTTCGGGTGCATTTAAGGTGTTGAAAAGAACGGAATGGCCTGTTTTTAATGTGTGAATATCTTTCTCGAAGACAGCGACTTGAAGTTGTAATTGCGATTGGTCAATAATCTCAACCATAGAGGTTTGGAGTTCGATATACTGCCCCACAGCAACGGAAATTTGGGTTATAAAGCCGTTTATGGGTGATTTAATGTTTACGGATTGTACAAAACTGGCCTCTTCAATTTTCAGTGGGTCGAGACCTAGAAATCCAATTTTAAGTTTTAACGCTTCATAGGTTGCATTTGCTTTGTTGTATTCGCTTTTTGCAGCAATTACCTCCTTTTCAGTTCCAATGTTCTCTTCGTACAACGCTTTAATGCGGTCATATTCCGACTTGAGTTGTTTAATATGACTTGCCGCATCGGCATACTCTTTTTGCAGTTCAATAAGTTCATTCCCTCCCAGTTCAAATAGTATTTGATTTTGTTTAACGTCTTGATTCAGAGAGCCATATATTTTTATGACGACACCCGAGATGGGGGAGCTTACTTTTGCAACTCCGGCAGGTTTTGCAACAATAGTTCCACTACATTTTATGGTTTCGCTAAAGGGTTTTGTCTCTATTTGACCAAACTCCATTTTATCGGTTTCGAACTGTTTTTGTGTGATGGTAAGGAGTTCTGTTTGCTCAATATTATTATCAGTTGAGTTTTGTTCACTGCTGCATCCGGCAAAAAGAGTAAGGATTACAAAAAGAGGAAAAAGGAGTGTCTGTTTCATAGCCATTATTTTTTTAGTTCGATAAAAACTGTTGTTCAATTAATATGGTGTTGTATTGCAATACATTATCGATATAATCGAGTTTTATTTGTATGGCACTTTCGTAACTGTACACAAATCGAAACAGGTCGATTTCGCCGAATTCTACACTTTTTGTTATTGTTCGCATAATTTCGTCGTAAAGGGGAAGTCCTGTGCTGTTGTAGTTTTCGATAAGGCTCTTATATTTCAACGCGTCATTTTGTAGGGCACTTAGTTTTGATTGCAACAGCGTAATTTGATTTTGCGTTAAAAGTTGTTGCACGCCGTATGCAATTTTCGATGAATTTACCCGCAATTTATGTCCTCGAAAGAAGAGTGGAATGGATATTCCAACCTGAAACCCATGATAGAGTTCTGCATTTTCGTATCGATTGGTTCCCAGATAGTAATTTGCTGAAAAATCGGGCAACATTTTATTCCTCTCCACTTTCACCAACGCCTCGCCGTAGCGATCTTCCAAGTTCAACAGTTTATAGGTTGGATTCGACTCCATATTGTTCTCCGGCAAAAGTACAATATCGATATCGCTTGCAATGTTGAATTTTTCGGAATGGTTCATTAGGGCAGCTAATTTCTGAAACGCCTTGTTAATGTTATGCGCTAAATTGCTGAGTGTAATTTCTGATTGTTGCTGTTTTGCTTTTATATTTAGGAGGTCAAGATGGCTTAATCCGCCCTTTTTGTTTTTACTTTCTGCACTTTGCATCAATTTTGAGTAGAGACTGTCGATGCTTTGATATAGTTTTTGCTTGTTTTGATGATTTTGCAACGTATAAAACTCAATGGAGATCTCCTTTTCGAGTTTTTGTTTTGCGATTTCCAGATTAACCTCCGCTTTCAATATTTCAATGGTTTTTAAATTGCGTTCGGCAAAATATTGTGTCGGAAAATTAAAGGATTGTTCAACTCCCCAAACCTTGAGTGCATAGCCATTCTCTGCAATATTATTTTGGTCGGTTCCGTAGGTAATTCCTGTTTTATCGAGCGCAAAAGCGGCGGATCTAAGAACATTTTGCTCTTCAATTTTAAGAGCATAAGCTTTGATTTCCTGATTGTTTTCCATTGCGATATCGATAATATCCTTTAACTTATAATCAGGCGTTTGACTGTTGGCGGAGAAAATTGAAATGGACAAGAACAGTACTATTAAACTGGTTTTGTTTCGTATTATTCGGAATGGAAATAGTTTAAATCCCTTAATGTTGTGGAATATTTCGAAGAGTAGGGGTAAGGCAATCATAGTCAGCATGGTAGAGGTAATAAGTCCGCCAATGACAACGGTTGCCAGTGGTCGTTGAACTTCGGCTCCAGCACCCGTAGAGATCGCCATGGGCAAGAATCCCATTGCTGCTGCCCCGGCGGTGAGCATTACGGGGCGCAATCGATCCTTGGTTCCTTGCAAAATTACCTCACGAATGCTTCTTGATCCTTCGTTCTGCAAGTCTTTTAAATGTTCAATGAGCACAATCCCGTTCAGAACGGCAACCCCAAACAGCGCAATAAAACCAACGCCTGCCGAAATGCTAAAGGGCATATTGCGTAGCCACAATAAAACCACGCCTCCAACCGTAGCCAGCGGAATGGCAGTAAAAATAAGCGCTGCATCTTTTATGGACTTAAACGCGAAGTGAAGGAAAATAAAAATCAGTAACAGCGCCACAGGCACAGCCAACATAAGCCTATCGGTGGCATTTTGTAGGTTTTCAAACTGACCTCCGTAGGAGACGTAGGTTCCGGGTTTAAACGTAATGTTTTTATCCACTTTTGCTTGAATATCTTCCACCACCGATTTTAAATCCCTGTTTCGTACGTTAACACTCACCACAACTCTACGTTGCGTGTTTTCGCGGGAAATTTTTGCAGGTCCTTCGGCATATTGAATGGTAGCAATTTGCTCAAAGGGAATATTTTGACCATTGCTAAGTGGAATTAAAAGTTCTTTAATATCGTTTATGTTGGTGCGGTTTTCCTTGTTGAATCGCACCACCATGTCGAAACGTTTTTCTCCTTCGAAAACAACTCCCGCAGTTTCGCCCCCAAAAGCGGTTGAAAGATAGCGGTTTAAGGTTTTCATGTCGAGTCCATACCGCGCCACTTTTTCACGTTGATACTCGATTTTTATTTGAGGCAATCCCGATGTTTTTTCAAGAATAACATCGCTTGTCCCGGGTATGGAACCGATTATATTTTTAATATCAAGGGCTTTTTTATTGATATAGTCCAAATCTTCACCAAAAACTTTGATGGCTATATCGGAGCGTACACCAGTAATAAGCTCGTTAAAACGCATCTCAATGGGCTGTGTAAATTCATATTCCACACCGGGAATTATGGAGAGGGCTTCTTTAAATTTTTCGGCCAACTCCTCTTTTGATGAAGCGTTAACCCAACTGCTTCGAGGATTCAGTTTTATAATCATATCGATCTCTTCCATCGACATTGGATCTGTTGGAACTTCGGCGGCTCCAATTCGACAAACAATTTGATTCACTTCTGGGAAATTGTCGATTAGAATTTGCTCCATTTTGGTGGTCATTTCAACGGTTTTTGTGAGTGACGTTCCTGTTTTTAAAACAGGTTGGATCACAAAATCACCTTCGTCGAGGGTTGGCACAAATTCGCCTCCAATGCGTGACAATAAAACCCCAGTGAAAATGAGCGACAAGAGGGCTGCACCCAAGACCGTTTTTTTATGTTTGCACGACCATTTAATTACTGGAGCATAGGAATTATACGCTAATTTCATGATTTGGTCGGAGAGGCTCCATTTCTTCTTCTTCTCGGGACGAAGAAACAGTGACGAAGCTACTGGAAGCCAAGTTATTCCCAGAATTATAGCTCCAATAATGGCAAATGAGAAGGATAGTGCCATGGGACGAAACATTTTCCCTTCGACACCAGTTAGTAGTAAAATTGGGATAAAAACAATGAGAATTATAATTTGTCCGAATATCGCCGATTTCATCATTTTAGAAGCTCCAGTAAAGGATATTTTATCCATTATTGCAATCTTAGCGTCTCCTTGGACGGCATTAATCTCGGTTTTCCGAACCATAATTTTTAAGGCCGTAAACTCAACAATAATAACGGCACCATCGATAATAATTCCAAAGTCGAGCGCCCCCAAACTCATTAAGTTTGCATCGATTCCAAAAATATACATCATTGCAATGGTGAATAGCAGTGCTAGCGGAATAATGGATGCGATTACCAGTGCTGATCGGATATTTCCCAGGAGTAAAATTACGGTCAACATCACGATTATTGCTCCCAAAATTAGGTTCTTAACAACGGTGGATGTGGTTTTTGCAATGAGCTCGCTACGCTCTAAAATGGGATTAATAAAAACACCTTCGGGTAGATTTTCTTGAATTTCGCTAACCCGTATTTTTACTTCGTTAATTACGATTTTCGAGTCGGCATCTTTAAGCATCATAATTTGCCCCAAAACAGTTTCGCCTTTTCCGTTGGCGGTTATTGCGCCAAAACGGTTGGCATATCCAAAATGCACTTTGGCAATGTCTTTAATGAGTATGGGAATTCCATTATTGTTTTTAACAACAATATTTTCGATGTCCGTCAACGATTTCACTTGACCATCGCCTCGAATAAAGTAACTTTGGTTGGTTTTTTCGATATATGCACCTCCCGAAACGCTGTTATTCGACTCAATGGCATCCAGAATTTCGAGCAATGATATGTTAAATCCTTTCAGTTGCGTGGGGTCAATTGCCACCTCGTACTGCTTTAAAAAACCGCCCCAACTGTTTATCTCCACAACGCCATTGATACCCGAAAGTCGTCTTTTTACAACCCAATCTTGTATGGATCTCAAATCCATAGGCGTATATCGATCTTCAAATCCGGGCTTTATATCGAGGGTGTATTGATAAATCTCGCCCAATCCAGTGGTAATTGGTCCCATTTCGGGTGTTCCAAAGTTCTCGGGAATGTTCGCCGATGCACTTTTAATCTTTTCAGCAATAAGCTGTCGGGGCAGATAGGTTCCCAATCGCTCTTCGAAAACCACCGTTACTACCGAGAGTCCAAATTTAGAAATAGAACGAATCTCCGTTACGCCCGGTAAATTGGCCATCTCCATCTCCACAGGAGCGGTTATAAACTGCTCAATTTCTTGTGTAGAAAGATTTCCTGAAGTGGTAATAACCTGAATTTGGTTGTTTGTAATGTCGGGAACTGCGCCAACGGGGATATGAAAAACGGCATAGGTTCCAAATGCAGCTATGGATAAGGTAAATAGTATTATTATGAGCTTGTTCTTAATACTAAAATCTAAAATTTTATCGAGCATAATTTCTATTTATGGGATTAAATATGGAGATAATCGGATTTTCATTCTTTTTGCTTTCCGAAATTAACATGCAAGTTACATGAAATTACGGAGCTATTTTGTTTTCAAAGGTAAAATAAAAATCCCACTTGGGTCATTATTACCTTGTTTTAGATATTAAGAACGTACAGAAATTTACAAAAGAGTGTAATTCTCGAACTCTCAATCTAATTATCGCCACTGATTAAAAATTGCTGCCATAATATAGGTTTGTTATTTGCTTAAAACTAGAAGATGTCAAAACAACATGAAAATTGGTTCAATATGTTTTGTAACAAAACCTTATTTTTTAATATTTTTTTCGATCCATTATTGTAAAATAATGTCTATTTTTGAATAGTTTTACGTCTTATTAACGTATAAAATGCACTTTGTTGAAAATTATTTGACAAAGTTTTAAGTTTAACGAAACAAGGATTGGTTGTATGACAAAGCAAAATGAAATAAAGATATTTGAAGATAAAAAAAGTTCGTTCTTTATGGGACAGTGAAAATGAGAAATGGTATATTTCAATTGTTGACGTGATTGCCATTCTTACCGAAAGTGTTGACCCAAATGCTTATTGGAGAAAATTAAAACAACGACTTAAAGCAGAAGGAAATGAAACCGTGACGAATTGTCACGGTTTGAAAATGAAAGCACCTGATTGCAAAATGAGAATGACCGATGTTGCTGATACCGAACAAATTTTCAGGTTGATACAATCCATTCCTTCGCCAAAAGCAGAACCTTTTAAACAATGGCTGGCAAAAGTAGCTGCTGAATACTTAGATGAAATGCAAGACCCTGAGCTCTCCATAGACAGGGCGCTTGAACAATACCTAAATCTTGGGTATTCAGAAAGCTGGATTAACCAGAGATTGAAAAGCATTGAAATACGTAAAGAACTGACAGATGAGTGGAAAAAAAGAGGTCTGAAACAGGGTGTTCAGTTTGCAACGCTAACTGACATCATAACAAAAGCATGGAGCGATAGAACTACTAAAGAGTATAAAATTCTAAAAGGCTTGAAAAAGGAAAATCTTCGGGATAATATGACCAATACGGAACTAATTTTAAATATGCTTGCAGAAGCTTCTACTAAAGATATTTCAGTGGCTGTTAACCCTAAGGATTTCGAAACCAGTAAAGTATCCTGCAAACTGAAATTGATGTTTCCATTTCAGTTGTAGTTTAACGGGTGTGTGCTGTTATAATGTTTGCAAATGTTAATATTGGAAAGTACACCAACGTCAACCAAATTTGAACTTTTTTCATATATCTACGATTGGTTTACACGCATTGTTATTGATTGATTTCTCTTTCCATAAGAGATTGTAAATCTATTTTGACCTTTTAATTTGACCTGGAATCGTCTTCAACAATGGCATAATGGTAGCTATCTTTCCATTCGCCGCGAATTGGAA
>JAQVXQ010000133.1 GCA_028709085.1 Salinivirgaceae bacterium
GTTATTAAGAAATATTTGAGCTCGCATAAACTAACCGATAAGGTTGAATTTAAAGGGCATCTGTGTCAGGGGAAATGTGCCGAAGGACCAAATTTCTTTATCAACAATATTGGTTATCAGAAAATTGATCGAAATTCTGTGATTGATATTTTGAATCAGCATTTTGAGTTGGTGCATTAGTTTAATATATAATTTGAATAACTATGAACAAACAGAAAGCAATATATACCGAATCAAACAACTGTCAGGATTGCTATAAATGCATTCGGCATTGTCCGGTAAAAGCCATTAAAATTGAAAATCATTTGGCGAGCGTTATGTATGATTTATGCGTCTATTGTGGTATTTGCACCACTGTTTGTCCGGTGGGAGCAAAAAAAATTCGTAACGATGTACATACAGTAGATTACTTTCTCAAACAAAAGGATGCGGTTTATCTTTCGTTGGCACCCAGTTTTATCAGCGATTTTAAAGAGTATTCTGAAAGTAAACTATTAAATGCGTTGCATGAATTGGGATTTGCTGCCGTTTCAGAAACCGCTTTGGGTGCCGAGTATTTATCTGCCGAATTACGTGTTTGGCTCGATAAACAACAAAACGGAGTTTATATTTCCACGTGTTGTCCCACCGTTGTGGAACTGGTCCAGAAATATTATCCACAGCATATCGATAAATTAACCCCTTTTATAAGTCCGCTTCAGACACATGCTCGTTTGATTAAACAATTGCATCCAAACGCAAAAGTTGTTTTTGCCGGACCCTGTATTGCGAAGAAGGAAGAGGCTGAATTTGCCGGAAATATGGTCGATGCCGTTTTAACGTTTAAGGAATTAAAAGAGATGTTAGATACGGCAGGTATAATGCCTGAATTTATGAATTCCGAGGATTCTGAATTGTTCTATCCTTTTGGTGCCGAAGATGGTAAGTATTATCCAGTCGATGGTGGAATGAGTAATACCTTGAGTAAAGGAGTTGCTCAAACAAATTCTTCTTACATGAGTTTTTCCGGAATGAGCACCGTGAAGGCGCTCCTTGAAAACTTACCGCAATCTTCCACTTCTCCACTTTTTTTGGAATTGTTGGCCTGTGATGGAGGATGTATCAATGGCCCCGGTAGAATAGATCCATTTAATATTGTAAAAGCACGCGAAGATGTGTTGCAAAATAGCGCTTTAGAAGTATCGGAAAGCAAGAAGAAAAATTTTTTTCAACCAGTAAATATCGTTGCCGATTTTAACTTTAATAGTTATACAGATGTTGTAGCTTACTCTGAAGCTGAAATAACCGAAGTACTTACTTCGATTGGTAAACTAACCACCGCCGATGAGTTGAATTGTGGCGGATGCGGATACTTTACATGTAAAGCTTTTGCGCGTGCTATATTGGATGGAAAGGCCGAGTCTCAAATGTGTGTGAGCTATATGCGTAAAATGGCCCAAAATAAGGCTTCCGTTTTATTGCATAAAATGCCCTATGGTGTTGTTATTGTTGATGATAAATTGAAAGTAATAGAATCGAACCAATTATTTGCATCAATTTGGGGAGAGTCTTCTAAGTTAGCCTACGATGCAAAACCTGGATTGGAAGGGGCAAGTATCGATAAATTAACACCCTTATCCCGATTGTTTGAAAACCTACTTGACTCGGGACACGAGCGTATTGAACGCGATTTGAATTACGAGGGAAAACTATTGCATGTCTCATTATTTACCATACAAAAACATAAGCAAGTGTGTGCCATTGTACGGGTACCCGGAGAGCACGAGGTTTCTTTAGACGATGTAATTGCTCGATTGCAAAAGGTGATGCGCGAAAACATGTTAACGGCTCAAAAGGCAGCCAGTATTCTTGGCGAAAATGCTGCCAATACTGAATGTGTAATTAATACAGTTATTGATTCATTTACAGGAGGTTCTGCATATGAAAAAGATGTTTATTGATATTGATTATGGATTTACGCCTAAGTTTGGACAAATTGTATGTGGAGATGTGTTTTTGAGCGAGAAAATAAAAAACGAAAATCGCCTTATTGCTGTTTTGTCCGATGGATTGGGCTCTGGAATAAAAGCTAATATATTGGCAAACATGACAGCCACCATGGCGCTTAATTTCACCATCAACGATCAACCCATTGAACGCAGTGCTGCTTCCATTCGCGATACACTGCCCGTTGATCCCCAACGGAAAATAGCATTTGCTTCCTTTACCATTGTTGATACTGAATTTGATGGGCAGACACGAATTATTGAATATGGCAATCCTCAGTTTTTAGTTTTTCGGAAAGATAAATTACTAACCATCGACCACCAATTTTTAGCTGACGGAGAAGTTAGTATTACGGAGTTTCAAACACAAATTGAAGATCGAATTGTGTTGTTCAGCGATGGCGTTTCCCAATCGGGAATCGGTCGAAAAGATATGCCCTTTGGTTGGGAAACCGATCAAATGGGAGGTGTAATCAGTCAAATTATTGAAAAAGATTCCGGAATATCTGCCTATGAATTGCGCAAAAGGATTATTGGTCAATCCATATTAAACGATATTGGTAAACCCAGCGACGATATTACCTGCGCAGTACTCTATTTTCGTAATCCTCGCAAGTTGTTAGTTTGCACTGGGCCTCCCTATTCTAAAAATAAGGATGAGGAAATGGCTGCTACCATTCGTGATTTCGAAGGGCGAACTGTGTTGTGCGGAGGAACCACAGCATTGATTGTTGCACGGGAATGGGGTGAAGAGATTGAGGTTGATATGAAGCATTTTACGAGCGACATTCCACCCATCTCTTATATCAAGGGGGTAAGTTTGGTTACCGAAGGAATTCTTACCCTATGTAAGGCGGCAGAGTTACTCAAGCATGGTAATTATGAGGATGTTGATCGACATGATCCTGCTCGGTTGGTGATTCAGGAACTCCTGAGTCACGATCACATCGATTTTTTGGTTGGTACTAAAATTAATGAAGCGCATCAAGATCCAAGTTTGCCCGTCGAACTAGAGATTCGGCGAAATGTAATTAAGAAGATTGCGTATTTGCTCGAAAAGAAATACCTCAAGGAGGCTACCTTGAAATACATATAAAGATTTTGTTAACCTTTAAATAAGTGAAAATGAAAAAACATACGGTTGTTATTTGCACAGGAACATTATGTCATGTGCTGGGTGGATCAGAATTACCATCGTTGGGTCAAAGTCTGCCCGAGGCGTGGAGAGATTTGGTCAATATTAAAGGATCTCCATGTATGGGGTATTGTAAAGATGGAGCGATGCAACCCCCATTTGTAGAGGTTAATGGTGAATTGATACAAGAAGCTTCTGTTTCAAAAGTATTGGATTGTTTAGAAAAACATATCGCACATGGCACTAAGGAAAAGTAACACATCAATTATTCGTAAGGATCTAATGATTCGGATCTTTCGACTTATACTGCAAGAAAAAACCGAAGAACTCGATCGGATACCTTTGCTTCTTAAACCCCGTGGTCGTGATCCATGGCGGTGCTGTTTGCATAAAGATAGAGCGGTGCTGAAATATAAAATCATGTCAATTCTTGGCTACGCCGAAGAGGATGAGACTGATGAACTTACTCCGTTGAGTTGGTACGGTGAGCATGCTCGTGGGTCACAAAATCGTTATCTAAACCTAATTTCAGAAGCATGTAGCAATTGTCCCTCTGCAAGTTATGTGGTTACAAACTTATGTCGAGGTTGTGAGGCGAGGCCTTGTCAGGTAAATTGTCCCAAAAATTCGATTACTTTTAAAAATGGACAAGCGTTTATTGATACGGAAACCTGCGTCAGTTGCGGACTATGTATGCGTAATTGTCCGTATAATGCTATTCAATTTCAACCGCGACCTTGCGAGGAGGTTTGTCCTGTCAATGCCATTAGTACAAATGCTGAGGGCCATGAAGAGATTGACATGGAAAAATGCATCTTATGTGGTCGTTGTATGCAGTCTTGTCCATTTGGAGCAATAATTCCCTCTTCTGACGTACCTCAAATTATTCAAGATATAAAATCCGAAACGGAGGTTGTGGCAATTGTGGCTCCTGCTATCGCCGGACAGTTTAGGGCTCCGCTGGAGCAAATTTACGGAGCAATAAAAGCTGTGGGGTTCACCTCTTTATATGAAGTTGCGGAGGGAGCAGAGCTTACTGCACGGCAAGAAGCCGATGAGTTGGTGGAACTTCTTAAACAGTCGGAAAATCCTGGTTTAATGAGTTCTTGTTGTCCGGCGTGGGTTGATTATGTGGAGAAAAACCAGCCTTCGTGGTGTTCGTCCATATCCCATACGCCTAGTCCAATGGTATTGTCGGCTATCGAAGTGCGAAAAATTCACCCCAATGCTAAAATAGCATTTATTGGTCCATGTTTGGCAAAAAAAGGAGAGGCCCGTAAAGATCCGAATGTTAATTATGCCATGAGTTTTGAGGAACTAGGAGCTCTAATTGTTGCTCACGGTGTCGAAGTTGCTGAGCAGGATCCGTATTCTTTAAACGAGAACGTTCCGGAATTGGGTCGGAATTTTGCGCTCTCCGGAGGCGTTGCCCAATCTGTAAGCACATTGTTGGGGATGGAGCTGAAGGTACACCAGGTGAGTGGTCTTAATAAAGAGACCATACGCCAACTAAAACGTGCCGTGAAAGATAAAAAGAGTGACTTTTTCGAGGTTATGTGTTGTGAAGGTGGTTGTGTGGGTGGGGCTCAAACACTAACATCTGCATCTGAATCAGTTCGGATTATAAATTCTTGATTTTTAGTTAAATTCGATTGTTTTATTGTTAGGCTGGGGAGTGTAATAACTTCTCAGCCTTTTTTTTATTAGGAATGCCTCAAAACAAAACGGTAATAAAATTAAAGCCAGGGCGCGATTTATGCTTTGTAAAAATGGGTATAAGCTAGTTTCCGGCTCGGATATTTTAACGAAACTGATCTCTTTTTTGAATTATTGTTTTGAGAAATAGTCTTTCTCTGAACACTCCCTATAAAAAAAGAAAGTCGATTGGCTTCTCCTTTTCCGATCTTTATCTATGAGATTTTTACATTGATTATTTTATATTTCCTTACCAAATTGTTACTAAGAAGTCATTATTTGTACCTTTGTAGGTTCAAATCTTAAGATCATTGGAAACACCACACAATAATATAAAGCTACTTGCTGATGCTCCCATCCGAAAGGTGCTTTGGAAGTTTTTTGTGCCTGCATTTACCGGCGTTATGGTGAATTCATTGTACAATATAGTTGACCGTATATTTGTTGGACAAGGGGTTGGGTCCTTGGCCTTAAGTGGATTAAGCGTGGTTTTTCCAATTATGGTTATAATGATGGCTTTTTCCATGCTAATTGGTATTGGGGCAGGGGTTCGCATATCAATTCATTTGGGTAAAAAGCAGTATGATTTAGCGGAGCAGGTTTTGGGAAATGCCTTTATACTTCTCATTATTATATCGATTGTAATGATGGGTTTTGGGTTTCTTATAAAAAAACCGTTATTACGCATGTTTGGAGCAGGCCCGGATACAATTGATTATGCCAATCAGTATTTGAATATTATCCTGTTGGGGGTAACATTTAATATGGTAGGTTTCTCGTTAAACAATCTAATTCGATCTGAAGGGAATGCTAAAATAGCCATGTATTCGATGTTAATTAGTGCAGGGACAAATATTCTGCTCGACCCAATTTTCATCTTTACTTTAGGGATGGGTGTCAAAGGTGCTGCTGTTGCTACTATTATTTCACAGTTTATTCTTTGTATATGGGTAATACGCCATTTTAAGTCGGCTAACTCGATCATTAAATTAAGAACCAAATATTTTACCGTTAAATGGGGCGTTTTTATATTCATTATTTCCATTGGCTTTTCGTCGTTTTCAATGCAATTTGCTGCCAGTTTTGTACATGGACTGTTTAACGTACAATTAATTGAGTATGGTGGCGATTTGGCTGTGGGAGCAATGGGTATTATAAACAGTATATCCTTGCTTGTCGTTATGACCATTGTTGCTATCAATATGGCATCGCAGCCAATATATGGATTTAACTTTGGAGCGGGTAATTTTGTGCGGGTCAAGGAAACTTTGTTTATAAGTTTAAAAGCAGCTGTAATTATCTCCATTGGCGGATTTTTAGTAATGGAGCTTTTTCCTGGGATTATTATAAAAATCTTCAACTCGTCGGATCCAGAATTACTTAAAATAGGAAAGACAGGATTACGAATTTTTATGATGGGGCTCCCTGTAGTGGGATTTCAGATTATAGCTGGGAATTATTTTCAATCCACCGGAAAGGCTGCCATATCAGCGTTTGTGTCACTGCTTCGACAGTTTATTGTCCTAATTCCAATTTTGCTGATATTGCCCCCTTTTTGGGGATTAATTGGTGTTTGGGTTACAGCTCCAATTTCTGATTTTATTGCAGGAATTATCTCCTTTATCTTTCTCCAAAAAGAAATTAAGCAGCTCAATAGGTCGATTGCTCGGACTGCTAATAAATAGAAATATTCAAGTTTCTTATACTTAAATCTAACATATTATTATCCTATGTTTGTAATAAAATTATTCTCACGAGGAAGTTTTTTAATTCACAATGATTGTTTGTTTTGGTGCGTTTTAGCGACAATTCTACTATAAACATTGTGGCACTTTTGTTTACAAAGCCATCGATGATACGTAATTTTAAATATCATTTCGACTATGCTCTCCGAGTATAATCTCTATTAATTGATTCTCTACCGTATTGGAGCGATGAATTTAGATGTCATTGGTTTTTGATGTTGAGTAAATTGTCGTTTTGAATACCATCGAAAAATGAGAAATAAGTGGTGGATTTACGAGGTTATTTCGAAATCGTTTCTGGTATGTTATTTTATTTTTTCAACTTTGTTTACTTATCTTTGCACTCATAATTGTAGATTGGATTAAAAAACAGATGGATGACTATAAAATCATTTGCAAGAATCGGCCTCATACTTTTTTTATTTACAACCCTTGGTTTTAAAGGCATAAGGGCAGAGATTCAAACTCCCCAGGATTCCATCAGGAAAATCCTTCCCACCCTTAAAGGCGAGGCTCGTTTACAGGCACTCATGGATATTTTCACCCTGATTTCCATGGGCGATGATGTCCATGAAGAGCTAGCAGCACTTGCTGATTTACGCTCCGAGGCTGCACGGCAAGGCAATACCGATTTTGAAGGACAAGCCCGCATAAAACAAGTTTTTTGTTTCTATAACTACAACATATTCGATAGTCTTGAAATGGTGTTGCCAAGTCATCTTGAATTTATGGCACAGCACGAGCAATGGGATTACTATTACAACAGTTGGGAGGCTAAAATTGAGATGCTTTTGTATACCGATAAAACCCAAACCGCATTAAGAGAAACCCAACTTATGTACGACGATGCCAAAACCCGTAATAACAATTATGGTTTGGGTGTGTCGGCACATTCGCTTGGCATAATATATCAAACGTTACAACGCTACGACTTGGCCATAAAATCTTTTAATGAAGCCATTGAACGGCTAATTAAGGAAGAAGATATTAGCCTACTCCTAAGCACCTACAATGTCTTGTCCGAAACCCTCGATGCCGACCAAAAATACACTCAAATGCTTGCTGTGGCCCAGAAGTGGAAAACCACCATTGACGATTATAAACGGGGAGCCGAAGAACGAGGGATAACGCCAATGCTCAAAGGGCGTTACATGTACTGCTATTTGGCTCTTACTGTTGCTCATTTTCAAATTGGAAATACCGAACAAGCGGAGCAGTATATGCGTATTTCGGAAGAATTTGCCAAGGGGCGTGGTATGGTATCACAATTTAAACTATTACATATTCAAACTCGGCTGTACGAGCATTTAGGACAATACGACAAAGCCATAGCTTGCGCTGATACAAATTACCAAAGAGTTATTGATTTTGGCGATAGTATTAGTGCGCTAACTGTACTAGAAAACAAAGCCCGCATACTACGAAAAGCCGGCAAAGGAATGGATGCTGCTCTAACTTATGAGTATGTAATGGCGGCTAAAGATTCGCTTCGCAATCTCGATATGGCTGCTCAGCTTGATGAACTTCGTACTATGTATGAAGTGGACCAATTGATATTAGAAAAGCGAATTTCAAAATCAAAGTTGACTGTTTTATTTGTAATAAGTATCGCTTTGGTCTTGTTGCTTGTGGGGTACATATTTTATACCCGCCGATTAAATAGAAAGAATAAGATTTTATACGAAAAAATTCGAAGAGCCCAGCAAGCCGAAACCCAAGCGGAGATAATTCTTGGAGAAGCTCCAGAAAGCACCCTAAACAAAGAGCAGGCGCTATTTCGCGAACTAAACAAGCTGCTTTCTGAAAAACTTTCTTTTACCAACCCTAAATTATGTCGCAAAGAGCTCTCTGAAATGTTGGGAACCAATGTTACTTATTTGAGCACCGCCATTAAAGAGTGCGCAAAGGGAATGACTATTACCGAATATATTAACAGAGTACGCTTGGTGCACGCCGGCAACTTGCTTATTGAGGATCTCCAAATTCCGATTGATGTGGTTGGCGAAAACT
>JAQVXQ010000134.1 GCA_028709085.1 Salinivirgaceae bacterium
AACTGTTCTTTGGAGAATTTTCGGAACGGTCCCCCCGAAGCGGTTAATATAATTTTTTCGACTCCCTCCTTAGGTTCGCCAACCAAACATTGATAAATTGCGGAGTGCTCTGAATCCACAGGAAGAATTTTGCTGCCATATTTTTGAGCCGTAGCCATTACAAGATTCCCAGCAACAACCAAGGTTTCTTTATTGGCCAAAGCAATGTTTTTGCCTGATTCAATGGCCCGAATCGTGGGTACTAAACCTGCAAACCCAACCATAGCGGTCACAACAATATCGGCCTCAGCATACGTCACAATTTCACTAATTGCATCGCATCCGGAGAGTACTTTTATATCTAATTGATACAATGCTGCGCGCACATATTCATACAATGAACTTTTCCCAATAACTACATATTTAGGTAAAAATTCGCGAGCCTGCTCAATCAATAAATCCGCTGAATTAAGTGCCGTTAAAACAACAATTTCAAATTCGCGGGGATTATTTCGAACAACATCCAGTGTTTGAGTGCCAATGGAGCCGGTGCTGCCTAAAACAATTATTTTCTTCAACGCCCTAATATTTAATTGAATGACACATAATTTCCCGGATTAATGGGTACACCATCGTGCCATATTTCAAAATGCAGGTGTGGTCCAGTACTGTATTCTCCGGAATTTCCAACAACAGCAATTGGTTCTCCAACAAGGACATAATCCCCTTGATTTTTTAAAATTGACGCATTATGCTTATAAACTGTTATTAGGTTATTGTCGTGCTGTATTTGTATAACATTACCGCCTTCCAAGGTCCAGCCTTTATATATTACGGTCCCTGATAATGCAGCACAAACAAAGGTTTCCGGTTTCGTAACTATATCAATTCCAAAGTGCTGTTCGTTAGCTCTAAATACATTGGATACAACGCCTTTCACCGGGGGGAAAAATTGAATCGTCGATATATTTGCTTTTTTATTGGTTTGTTGAAGCACCGCAATATTGGTTTGCTTATCAAACTCCACTCGTTCACGAATTATACTATCGTATTCTCTTTGGTTTTGTAAATCAACCAAGGCTGAATGATTTTGTTTTACATCGTCAGCGGAAGGAGGATCAGTGCTAATATTACCACCAAGAATCTCTTTTAGATTGGTAATGTATTGATCCTGAATACGTATATAATTGGTAAGACTGTCGAGTCGGATTGAGTTATCAATAATACTTTGTCGGATTTTAGCATCTGGATAATCGGGAATCCACTGTTTTAAGGGAGTAAATGTCATTAAAAGCCCTCCGGAAACAATTAAAAGAAACACCAAAAATGAGATTCCAAATACAATATTTCCCATGGTTAATCGAAATGATCCCTTCTCCTCGAATGTACTATCATCCATTAGAACAAGTTTGAATCTTTTCTTTAGTCCGATAACACGTCTTTTCTTATTGTTTGCCATACTAAAATTTCAAAACTGTAAAAATAGTCATTGGTATTGACTTTATCAAATCAATTTTAACTGAAATTAGTTTCATTAAATTGAGGATGAACTCATTCATCGAAATAGAATGAGATGAAAATAAAAGGTCAATGGTCTCTATCGTTTTCTTTTTTTATCTTTTTTGGCACCCCTACTTTTACCTTTGTTTTTTGGATATTGTTTACCACCCGACCGACTCCTTCCGGTTTCCTTACTGTTTTTTCCTTGTCGATGTGCTAACTGACCAACATTCTCATAATCAGATGCTCTATGATCACTATAGCTTTTTATAATTTCGAAATCGAGTTGTTTTTTAACCAGATTTGCTTTGACTACTCGGATACGCACTTTATCACCAAGACGATAGACTCTTTTGTGATGTTCGCCAATAAGGCAATATTCATCTTCGTCAAAAATATAATAGTCATCCTCTAATGTTTGTAAAGGCACCATTCCCTCGCATGAATTACCATCAAGTTCAACAAAAATTCCCCAACTCGTAACGCCTGAAATTACACCGTCAAACTCTTGCTCAATTTTATCGATTAGATATTCAACTTGCTTATATTTTATGCTTGCACGTTCGGCAGATGTGGCCAATATTTCGCGTTCATTGCAATGTTTACAATCCTCTTCGGTGGCAGGTTGAGCCACAGCACGTTTTCCTTCGGCATATCGAGATAAAAGCCGATGAACCATCATATCGGGATATCGTCGAATGGGACTTGTAAAATGAGAGTAGTTATCAAACGCGAGGCCATAATGCCCAATGTTTTCCGTTGAATATTCGGCCCGCGCCATGGAACGCACTGCCAGAGTTTCAATAACATTCTGCCAAGGCTGACCTGAGCTATTGGTCATCAACGTATTCATTGATTTTGAGATGTTTAATCTGCTGGAGGTGTTTATTTCTTGCCCAAATCGTTTAACAAATTTGGCAAATCGCTCCAATTTTTCCTGATTCGGCTTATCATGGATACGATAAATAAACGTTTTGGCTTTTCCTGACGACGATTTATCCTTACTTATATGTGTCGCAACCGTCCTATTGGCCAATAGCATAAACTCCTCGATTAACTGGTTTGACTCCTTATTGGTTTTCAAATAGACATCGATTGGTTTTCCCTCTTCGTCGAGTCGAAACTTAACCTCAAAGCGGTCGAAATTTATTGCCCCTTCTTTAAATCTATTTTTACGAAGTATTTGTGCAAAAGTGTGGCAAGCATTTATCTCTTCTGCAAGGTCTCCCTGCTGCGTTTCAATTCGCTCTTGAGCCTCCTCGTATGAAAATCGACGAGACGAATTAATTATTGTACGTCCAATCCAATAGTCGAGGACATTAGCTTCTTTATCGACCTGAAAAACAGCCGAATAAGTAAGTTTATCGACTCCGGGCATTAGAGAGCAAATTCCATTAGAGAGGTTTTCAGGCAACATTGGAACAACCCGATCGACAAGGTAAACACTGGTTGCACGAGCAAATGCCTCTTTATCTAGGATGGAGCCGGGTTCGATATAGTGGGTAACATCCGCAATGTGGACTCCAATTTCCCATTTGTCTTCAGATAGTTTTTGGATTGATATTGCGTCGTCAAAATCTTTTGCATCGGCAGGGTCAATGGTAAAAGTAGTGACTTTACGAAAATCGCGTCGTTTTGCAATCTCTTCCGGCGTAATGCCATCGGTCATTTTCGATGCCACCTTCTCTAACTCTTGGGGGAACTCGTAGGGCAATCCAAACTCTAAAAGAATGGCATGCATTTCCACATTGTTCTCTCCGGGATTTCCCAAAACTTTTTCAATCTCTCCAATAGGATTATGTGCATTTTCGGGCCAAGATTTAATTTTCACAACCACTTTTTGCCCATTTTGCACTTTAGTGCGAGTTACCTCTGTTAAGGGAATAAAAATATCAACAGGCAATGCTCCACTATCAGGCACAAGGAAGGCGAAGTTTTTAGAAATTTCGATCACTCCAACAAAATGTTCCTTGGCTCTTTTTATAATTTCGGTAATTTCAACTTCGGGTTTACGATTTTTTATGCTCGGAAATACGAATGCTCGAACTCGATCACGTGGAAAGGCGTGATTTAAATTCGTATAGGGAACAGAAAACTCCTCCCCATCGTCGGTTGTGAGTATTGCAGGACCACGTTTGTTAATTGCTATAACACCCTCAATAATACGTTTTTGCTGTTTTGCTACATATTTTCCTCGATCGATGCGTTCAATCTGTCTGTTTTCGGATAAATATTCGAGAGCCGAAATAATATAGGCCTTTAAAGAGGTATCGCTTAATCGTATCCCTTTTGCAACTTGTTTGAAATTAAATACTTTTTGAGGATTTGCGTTTAAAAAGTCCAATATTAACTGATTCAGTATCGTTGGATTTTTAACGTCAATCTCTATATTGTTATTTTCTTTATTCATTTATTTGATTTTAAAATATAATTAATGCCATTAGGATCGACAAAAAACCCCACACGTAGCCACCAATAATTTGGTAAATATTATGTTGATTTAGATAGAGTCGTGCAGAGAGCGCAATCCCTGTAAAAAGAAGTGCTTGAAAAAAGATGACTTCGGGCGATCCTTGATTCAATACAATTATAGCCACCAAAAGACCGGTTATTCCACCCATGCCTATGCCATGCAGCGAAATTTTCCACCAGATATTAACAATTGCGGCCAATAAAACAGAGATAAATGCACCTAAAATAAAACCGTTTAAGAGCGCTGGAGCATTCAAATTGCTAAGGGTATTGAACGAAAAATAATAAAAAACTGCCATTATAAAAAGGGGAATGTATCGTTCCTGACGATCGGTCATTTCGAGTGTTTTGAACTTTTTGCGATACCAAAAGAGCGGAAACATGAGCAGAGGCAGCCCAATGGTGCTAGAGGCAACAATAATATAAATGGTTCTTTGTCCTTCGATCGGAATTAGGGCTAAAAACTTAGTTTGTGTTAATAAAATAAAAGTACCCACCAATGGCATCCAAAAGGGATGAAAGAGGATGGATGTTGCTTTTGCCGTTGTTTTTATCATAAAATTCTTTGTTTAAATCTCTTTCCGCAATCGGGCAACGGGAATATTGAGTTGTTCACGATATTTTGCTACCGTACGACGAGCAATATTATATCCTTTGTCGCACAATATTTTGGTCAACTTTTCATCGGTAAGCGGTTTACGTTTACTTTCCCCTTCGATACATTCTTGTAGAATTTGTTTTATTTCACGCGTTGATACCTCTTCGCCCGAATCGGTGGTCATGGACTCGGAGAAAAATGATTTTAACGATAAAATACCATATTCGGTTTGCACATATTTTGAGTTTGCTACTCGCGATATGGTGGAGATATCAAGATTGGTAATATCGGCAATGTCTTTAAGTATCATGGGGCGCATACGCTTTTCGTCGCCGGTTAAGAAATACTCGAGTTGATACCCAAGTATTGCCTCCATGGTGAGCAAGAGTGTGTCTTGACGTTGCCGAATGGCTTCAATGAACCAACGTGCTGAATCTAGTTTTTGCTTTACAAAAGTTACCGTGTCTTTCTCGGAACGGGTTTTATTTTTCCTATTTTTAGCATAATCCTGCAACATTTCGCTGTACGATCGGCTAACCCTCAAATCGGGTACGTTTCGTGAGTTCAGTGATATGGTTAGTTCGCCATTAACCGTTTCCAGAATAAAATCAGGAATAATGGTTGAGGTGTCTCGACTCATTGGATCATTAAACGAAGTTCCTGGCTTTGGATTGAGGCGAATAATTTCATCGATTGCTTTGCGCAACATCGCTTCGTCAATTGATAGACGGCTAATGATTTTATCGTAGTGTTTACGAGTAAATTCATTAAAATAGTGGCGCAATATTTTATCGGCATATTCGACTTCTATTTTATCATAGTCGGATCGTTCAATTTGTAATAACAAGCATTCCTGCAAATCGCGCGCACCAACTCCTGGCGGGTCTAGATCGTGAACAATTTTGAGGGCTTGATAAAGTTCGCTTTCGGTGGTTCTAATATTCATTGTAAAAACAAGGTCGTCGACTATAGCCGTGAGTTTTCGACGTAAATAACCGTCTTCGTCAATGTTGCCAATTAAATATTCGGCCAATTCACGTTGCCGTTCATTCAAATTAGGTCGTAAACCAAGCTGATTTATTAAGTGTTCGTGAAAAGAAACCCCTCCTGAATACGGTATTTCACGCTGTTCATCATCTTTGGAGTAGTTATTTGTTGAGAGTCGGTATTCAGGAACTCCATCGTCGTCGGGCAAATAATCTTCAATACTAAACTCATCGGTGTATTGCTCATCAAATTCGTCTTCGGTCTCTTTTTCGAAATCTTCATCTACCTGAGGATCATCCTCATAATCATTCTCTCCCTCTTCCAAGGCTGGATTTTCCTCGATCTCTTTCATAATACGCTGTTCAAGTTGAAGCGTAGGAATTTCAAGCAGCTTAATAAGTTGTATTTGCTGAGGAGAGAGTTTTTGTAATAGTTTTTGTTGTAAATTCTGTTTTAACATCTTGACTTGGAATTTTAACAATACCGCCTTGCGGACGGTTGATTATCAAAATTTATTTCTGATATGGTTTATTAATAGGGGTTAAAGATAACACATTTATCAGTTTTTTATCGTTTGATAATGCTTTTATATACCTATTCTTATTAAACTAAACAGAAAGATTCAAATTATGTTGAGCTTTTGAAAATGAGATGTATAAAAGAAAGTCGTATTTGGAGATTTAAATAAACTCTGGAATGCTATTTATCAGCCGTTTTGAATAATCATTTTGCGGTGATTTATATACCTTTTCAGACTCTCCAATTTCCACAATTTTACCTTCTTGCATAATGGCCAAACGGTTCGACATGTACTTCACAACTGCCAAATCGTGCGAAATAAAGATATAGGTCAATCCGAGTTCGTGTTTTAAATCGTTCAATAGATTTAAAACGCGTGCCTGAACACTGACATCGAGTGCCGAAACGGCTTCATCGCAGATTAATATTTTTGGTTCTGGAATAAGGGCACGGGCAATTACAATTCGTTGTCGTTGTCCACCGCTCAATTCTCGTGGCAGGCGATTGTAAAAACTGTCGTCCAGCCCAACTTTTTGGAGCCAATGAAGGGCATCGGTTTTACATTGTTGTTTACTTTTCTTTGGATTATGAATGTGAATGGTCTCGTTCAAGGCTTTTCCTATGGTAATTATTGGATTCAACGACGAAAAAGGATCCTGAAAGATAATCTGAATCTCTTTGGAAAATTGCAGCCTATCTTTTGCAAAAATGTCCAAAGGCTGGGCGTCCAAATAAATTGCACCTCCAGTTTGGTGAATCAAATTGAGAAGAGCCCTACTTAACGTTGTTTTACCACATCCGCTTTCGCCAACTAATCCCAATGTTTCGCCTTGGAAAAGAGAAAACGATACGGAATCAACGGCAGTAACACGATTTTGAGCCCTCTTACTGCCAAATACAACTTGCAAATCATTCACTCGAAGCAACTCCTTTTCTCCAATATTGTTCTGCACCAGTGGCTGCTGGGTTGCATCGAACTGTACACTATTTGTGATATCGGAGACCTCGGGCAATCGTCGTTTTTCGTGCCCCAGGGTTGGTTTGCATTTTAACAATGCCTTTGTATACGCCTCCTTGGGTTTTGAGATTAACAACGAGGTTACTTCCTTTTCGACCATTTTACCCGAGTTCATTACCAACACAGAATCAGCAATTTGCGACACCAACGCCAAATCGTGAGAAATAAAAATCATGACTATTTTCTCTTGTTGAACCAAACCTTTTAGTAAATCAACAATCTCTTTTTGAACCGTTACATCGAGTGCGGTGGTGGGTTCGTCGGCAATTAGCAATTTGGGACTGTTTGACAGCGCCATGGCAATTAAAATACGTTGCCGTTGACCTCCGGAGAGTTGAAAAGGATATGATTTAAAAAATCGAGTTGGTGGATCCAATTTCACTTTTTCGAGAAGCGTGAAAACCTGTTTTTGTGCTTCCTTTTTAGATACGTTTTGATGCACGCGCACCGATTCTGTCATTTGACAACCAATGGTTTGCGACGAATTTAACGCACTCAACGGATCTTGGAAAATCATAGCAATTTCATTTCCACGAATCTTCTGCATTTCGAGCTCACTCAAAAGAGATAAATCGCTCTCCAACTGTTCGCCAAATTCTATTTTCCCAGATTGAAACGCATTGGGAGGAAGCAACTGCATAATACTCAATGCTGTGAGCGATTTCCCGGAACCAGATTCTCCAACAATACCCAATATTTCGCCTTTTAGAAGGGAAAATGAGAGGTTGTCGATGGCTTTAAATGTATTAAACTGAACGGTTAAGTTGCTTATTCGGAGCATTAATATTATGAAGTTATTGAATTAAATTCGAATTGTAAATATCGGTAGTTTTGGGGAGATTTTAAAATAAATCCGCAATGTGGAATGAAAATGAGAGATGTTTGGCTAAAGCCAAATGGAATTATTACACGTCAACCCACGGCTGAAGCCGAGGGTAATTCAAAACTTATCAAGTTCAAAGATGATGGAATTGAGTTGCCCAAGGCTTCAGCCATGGGGTTGTCAAGGAAAATAAATTGGCTTTAGCCATTAAAGACTGATTTTCAATAACATGCGAAACGTGTCGTAGTTAGTGCTAGCTGAGAATCGTGCGATTTGCCCAAACAACAATTTAAAAAATCTAAAAATCCCAGTAAAAATTTTGTAGCGAAGTGCGTATGCCAAAAAGTAATAGATTTTGATTAGTCAATTGATCCGAAAATTTCTCGTTTCTCGATTGAAATCCAACGTAAACATTCAGATTATAGTTTGGATTAATAAGATAAGACAGCGTGGCGCGAAACATAGTTAACTCTATCTTCTGACCTTGGAAAAAATCGTTGCCGTACTCTCTGGCTACTGTTCGATCACTTCGAAACAGATCATTACCATAGTTTAACCCTGCTGTATCGGCTCCATGTTGGGCATATATATATCCGATCTCGGCCGATAAACGTCGATGTTTGTATCGAAGAAAAGTAACAATTTC
>JAQVXQ010000135.1 GCA_028709085.1 Salinivirgaceae bacterium
ATACTTAAGATTCAGCAACGATATTCTAATTCCATTATAAGAGCATTATCGTAAAGCAAAAAAGGTATATTAATAATGGATAAAGAGGCTTATTTTATCTTAACAATCTTATAGGGTTAATTTTACAGGATCAGAAAGTAATTTCTTACAAATATTTTTGTAAATTTGCACTCCGAAAAAAATTGAATATGTTTGAATTTGGTAACGTTACCCTAGATCGCTTTATAATCCATCAAGTTGGAAGCAGTTTTGATCCAACCTCCTTACTATTATCGGAAAGTGAACTAGTAATCCACGACCCCGATTTAAAGCAAGTGCTCCTCTCCTATTTTTTATCATCGTTTAAACCGGGAGCATTCTATCAATTCGATATTGAGGATAATCCAGAAAATCATATTATGAATCAATATACCAGTTCGATTTTTGAAAACCCTTCAAATTTCAAACAGGACTCAGACAATATAGCAAAATGGTTGCATAACACTTCGCAACATCCAAATATAAAAACAGGAGAACTATACATCGGACTATTTAAAAATTGCAGTATTGATGGACAAGAATGCGATTGTTTGGGAATATTTAAAAGCGAGAACAAAGATATTTTTTTAAAAGTATTTCAAAATGATCAGCAGATAATGGCAGAATACGACGAGGGAGTCAGTATTCGAAAATTAGATAAAGGCTGTTTAATTTTTAATATTCACGGAGAAAAGGGATATAAAATAACCATTGTCGATAAAGTAAATAAAGGTCAAGAAGCACAATATTGGCGAACTGACTTTTTGAGCTTACTACAAATCAGTGATAATTATTATCAAACCGAACAAGTTATGCAAGTGTGCAAACAATTTGGTAATGAGGTTCTAACAGATAAAAATAGCGTTGAAAAGGCAGAACAAATTGCTTTCTTACAGCGAAGTCAAGATTATTTTAAGAATAGCGAACGATTTGACAACGATGAATTTTCAAAAAAAGTAATCGGCAACGACGAAGCAATTGAGGCGTTTGAAGATTACAAAAAACAATTTACTGAAAATTACGGCGTAGAATTTGCCGATAATTTTTCCATGTCAAAACCAGCCGTTTCAAAAGGCAAGAAATATTTTAGGCCCGCCATAAAATTAGATCGAAATTTTCACGTATATGTACATGGAAATCCGGATTTTATTGAACGCGGTTTTGACAGTACAAAACAAATGAATTATTATAAACTATTCTTCAACGAGGAATCATAAACATAAAAACATGGCATCGATACAACGATTAAAAAAAGAATTATCTTATGTAACATCAGAATTATTATTCGGATGTTATATTGCAGAAATGACCAATCCCAAAGCAACAACAGACGAATTGTCTCAAGTAGCAGAGGACATTACTACTTTGCATGCAACAACAATACAAAAAATCAATGATTTTAAAAGATTGGATAAAGCAGAACAAAACGGACGGAAATATTTCGTAAAATTGCGCACCAATTTAATAAATACAACACAAGAAATTGTTGAAAAAATTGAAGCATTACGATAAACAATAAAAACTATGATACAAATAACTCTTCCCGATAACAGCGTTCGTGAATATCCTGACGGAATCACCGGAATGGAGATTGCACAAAGTATAAGTCAAAGATTAGCCCAAGAAGTGATGTCAATATCCGTAGATAAAGAAATATGGGATTTGACACGTAAAATCACGACCGATTCTAAAATTAAATTACACAAGTGGGACGACGAGGAAGGGAAACACGCTTTTTGGCATTCATCGGCACACCTTTTAGCAGAAGCACTTCAGGAATTATATCCAGGTACTAAGTTTGGCATTGGACCAACCATTGAACAAGGATTTTATTATGACGTGGAATTACCCGAAGGAAAAGTAATTACCGATGGTGATTTTGCTGTTATTGAGAAGAAAATGCTTGAATTAGCCTCAACAAAAAGCGATTATATTAGAGAGGAAAAAACAAAAGCAGAGGCACTCGAATTTTTCGAAAAAAAGAATGAGAACTACAAGACAGAACTGATTTCTGAACTTGAAGATGGAACTATTACGTTTTATAAACAAGGCACATTCACCGATTTATGTCGTGGTCCTCATTTGCCAAACACCGCTCCAATTAAAGCAGTTAAAATAACATCCGTTGCTGGTGCATACTGGCGCGGCGATGAAAAAAGAAAACAACTAACCCGTGTCTATGCCATTACATTTCCGAAGAAAAAACTATTGGATGAATATCTAGTTCTGTTGGAAGAGGCAAAAAAACGAGACCACCGTAAAATAGGAAAAGAATTAGAACTTTTCGCTTTCTCACAAGCAGTAGGACAAGGATTGCCCTTATGGTTGCCTAAAGGAGCAGCACTTCGAGAAAGATTAGAAAACTTCTTAAAGAAGATACAAAAAAAATATGGCTATCAAATGGTTATCACACCACATATTGGATCAAAAAATCTATATGTAACTAGCGGCCATTACGCAAAATACGGAGCCGATTCATTCCGACCAATAACCACTCCTGCTGAAGGCGAAGAGTTTTTATTAAAACCCATGAACTGCCCTCACCACTGTGAAATATACAAAGTAAGTCCAAAATCGTATAAAGATTTACCCATTCGATTAGCCGAATTTGGAACCGTTTACCGATATGAGCAAAGTGGCGAACTACACGGATTAACTCGAGTTCGAGGATTTACACAAGACGATGCGCATATTTTCTGTCGACCCGATCAATTGAAAGAAGAGTTTATTAAAGTAATTGATATTATTTTTTACATTTTCAAAACTTTAAGTTTTGACGATTTCACGGCACAAGTATCATTACGTGATAAAGAAAATACTGAGAAATATATTGGATCCGATGAAAATTGGGACAAGGCAGAAAGTGCTATTATTGAAGCTGCAAATGAAAAGGGGCTAAAATACGTCATAGAATATGGCGAGGCTGCATTTTATGGACCGAAACTCGATTTCATGGTGCGCGATGCCATTGGACGTAAGTGGCAACTAGGAACAATACAAGTTGACTACAACCTTCCGGAACGATTTGAATTAGAGTACATTGGAAATGACGACAAACGCCACAGACCAATAATGATACATAGAGCTCCCTTTGGATCAATGGAGCGTTTTATTGCAGTATTAATAGAAAACACCGGTGGAAAATTCCCACTGTGGCTAACACCAGATCAAGCTGTAATAATGCCAATTAGCGAAAAATATAACGAATATGGAAAAAAAGTTTTAGATTTGCTAAATAATTCCGATATTCGCACCGTTTTAGACGACAGAAATGAAAAGATTGGTCGTAAGATACGTGATAATGAATTGAAAAGAACCCCATTCTTATTAATAGTAGGTGAGAAAGAGTTGGAAACCGACACTATTTCGATTCGAAAACAAGGAGAAGGAGACATTGGAACAATGTCTATTAATGATTTTATATCTTTTATTCAAGAAGAAGTAAATAAAGAATTATCAAACTAATTATAGGAGGAAACAGCCATCGCATTAAGACACACACCCAGAAGCTACAGAGGACGCCCGGAACCAGAACCAGCCCATCGAATTAATGCTAAAATTAATTCGCCAAAAGTTAGATTAGTTGGCGATAACATCGATGATCCAGGAGTCATAAGTACAAATGATGCTATACGTTTAGCAGAGCAAATGGGACTTGATTTGGTAGAAATTGCACAAAATGCAGAACCCCCCGTATGCAGACTTGTTGATTATCAAAAATTTTTATATGAGCAGAAGAAAAAGCTCAAAGATCAAAAGGCCAAAACAGCGAAAGTTGTCATTAAAGAGATTCGTTTTGGTCCCAATACCGATGAGCATGATTACGAATTCAAGAAAAATCATGCCATGAAATTTTTGCAAGAAGGTGCTAAAATAAAAGCTTTCGTGTTTTTTAAAGGACGAACGATTCTTTTTAAAGAAAAAGGCGAAATCCTACTTTTAAAATTAGCAACCGAAGTAGAAGAATGGGGAAAAGTAGAACAACTCCCCCGATTAGAAGGAAAAAGAATGACAATGTTTATATCACCTAAAAAACCTAAAAAGTAAACTTTTCAAACACGTAAAATTCAGAGCATTATGCCTAAAGTAAAAACAAATCCGGGAGCAAAAAAACGCTTTACCATTACCGGAACAGGAAAAATCAAGCGCAAACATGCGTTTAAAAGTCACATTTTGACAAAAAAATCTACGAAAAGAAAACGTAATCTTACAGCAACAGGACTTGTTCACAGTACAGATGCACGTAATATTTTCAAATGTTTAGGTTTAAAATAATTATTTTCAAATAACCGAATTGTATATGTAATTTAAGATTCGTTCAATCGAACACTATACATTCATAAATTATTACTACTATGCCCAGATCAGTAAACGCAGTAGCATCAAGAGCCCGAAGAAAAAAGATTCTTAGTAAAACAAGAGGATATTTCGGCGCTAGAGGTAAAGTATGGACCGTAGCTAAAAACACATACGAAAAAGGATTGCAATATCAATATCGCGATCGCAGAAACAAAAAACGCAACTTTAGAGCTCTTTGGATTCAAAGAATTAATGCAGGTGCAAGGATTAACGGAATGACTTATTCTGAATTTATGGGTGCTTTGCACAAAAAAGATATTCAAATAAATCGTAAAGTTCTAGCCGATTTAGCAATGAACAACCCTGCAGCTTTCGAAATGATTGTAAAATCAGTAAAAGCATAATTTAGATTTTTTAAGATATAACATTGTCATACACATAAAACCGTCTTTAATTTTTTAAAGACGGTTTTTTAGTATAATGCAAGTCCACTTTACATATCGATTTTTTTGTTATATCAAAATACTTTTATTAATTTGTAACAGTTTTAGTGTTTGGTAATTACAGTAAGAATATCAAAGTTATTTCACTCCCATGAAAAACATATTTAAAGTATCAAAACTATCGTTACTAATTGGTATTTCGATATTTATATACTTAATCCCTAACCATATATCGGCACAATCGCCAACGTATCTTGTCTATGGACGAGTGAAAGTAGAAGATGGTTCAACGGATGAAGGGAGAATAATTATTGAAAAAAGTGGAACAAAAGTCAAAACAGAAACATTATCAAAAAATGGCAAGTTTGAATTCGACCTCAACTATCAAAGTAATTACCTACTCACCTTTGAAAAAAACGGTTATGTTACAAAACGAATCAGTATAAACACGACCATACCCACCGAAGAACTTAATCATCCCGACTTTGAGCCACATGAACCCTTTGAATTTCAAGTCATTCTCTTTAAACAACAGGAAGGTGTAGATATTATTGTTTTTAATCAACCCGTTGCAAGCATAAAATATCATGCAAAAGTAGATGGATTTGATTACGATACTGATTACTCAAAAACAATTCAAAAACGAGTGGAAGACTCTGAAAAACAACTTGCTGATAAAAAGAAAACAGTGGAGGATAAACCATCGGCAGGAAAAACGGATCGACAAATTGCCGCTGCTCTACAATCTCAAGTAGAAGCAGCACGAAAAAAGCAAGAAGAAGAACGTCGTCAAGCAGACATTATACGACAAAGACAAATCCAAGAACAGGTTCGCGCCTCCGATAGCATTCGAAAAGCAACAGAACTCGCCAAGCGCCTTGAAAATGAAGAACAGCAGAAAAGAATACTCCAACAAAAACGTACTTCCGACAGCTTAAGAGAAGTTCAAAACGAATTAGCAAAGCAAAACGCACTCGAAGATGCGCGAAGAAGAGCAATGGAGCAATCACGAGCCGATAGTGTACGGCGAGCCCAAGATATTGAAAAAGTGAGACTCGCAGCACAAGAAGCCGCAAAAGCTCAAGCTGAATTAGCAGCAAAGAAACAAGCTGAAAACGAAGCTCTGCAAAAAGAAATTGAAGCGCAACAACGACAAATTTCTCGTCAAAAAGAGATTACCGATAGTATAAAACTAGCACAACAAGAAAAAACAAAAGAAAAAGCGCTCGAAGACGCCCGACAACGTGCAATAGCTCAGGCTAAGGCAGATAGTTTAAAAAGAAGCCTCGAAATTGAAAAAGTACGCCTTGCAGCAGAAGAGGCCGCTAAAATCCAAAAAGAAATTGAGGAGAAAAAAATAGCAGAGGAGATCGCCAAAAAGAAAAGAATTGAAGAGGCACAAGAAATTCTTAACAAACAACAGTTGCTCGCTGAAAAGGCGCGTAAAGATGAGGAAGATAAAGTACGTAAAGAACGTGAAGATGAAATTCGAAAACTAACGGAACAAAATCGAGTTTCGGATTCCATAAAAATTGCTGCCAATGAACTGCAGAAGCAAAAAGCAATTGATGATGCACGACAAAGAGCTATGGCCCAAACAAGAGCAGACAGCGTTATTAGAGCAACCGAAATTGAACGCTCACGCATAGCTGCCGCAGAAGCTATCAAACTACAGAAAGAGCTGGAAGAAAAGAAAATTGCCGAGGAAGAATCGAAACGAAAACAAGAGGAAGCGGCCTTAAAAACACTTGCCCGCCAAAAATCATTAACCGATAGTATAAAAATTGCAGAAGAGAAAAAACTAAGAGAAGAAAAAATTGAACAGTCCATACGAATTGCAGAACAAAAACGAATTGCAGATAGCATTTACAAATCAAATGCGGAACAAACCCGACTGCAATTAATAGAAGAAATGAAATTGTCCGCTCTTTCTAAAGCTCGATCCGATAGTATTATTTCCGCTCAACAAGAATCTGCCAGACTCGCTCAAATTGAAGAAAATAGGAAACTAAGAGCCCAAATTGATTCCGCAAAGAATAGGGAGCAAGAAACGAAGCGTTTGCAAGAAATGGAACAAAAAAGAATCGTTGCAGAACAAAGGAGAAAGTCAGACAGTATCAAAAGTGCTCAGTTTGAACAACGCAAACTTGAAATTGAAGCAGATATTAGACGTATGGCGTATGAGAGAGCAAAAGCGGATAGTGTTAACAGAGTAAAGCAAGAAGAACGTCGTGAAAGGGAACTGGAATATGCACGTGCTCGGGCTAAGACTAAAAAGGATAACAGGGAAAATCAAGCTACAAAATCGTTGGAATCAAGCTTTGATGACATTGATGATAAATTAACCGAGGTCCTATCGAGAAGAAAAACAGTGTATGAATATGAAGAGTTAAACAAAACAGTAACCAAAATTTTCATAAACGAAAATGAAAATTTAAGTGTGTATGTAAAAGTTGTCCACTCTTACGGCGACACATATTACTTCCTGGAAGAAGGGATGAGAGGTTATAGAATCATTAGTCAATCGATATACGCCAGTAGGACAAGAGATTAAAACCTTGAATAGAAACAATTAAAAGGAGCTTGAATTTATCGAGCTCTTTTTTTATGTCAATGGTTAGTGTTAACCACGGAGATAATTTACCATTAGCACCAAAGAAGGTTTCACGAAACACCCTGAAAATTATAATGGATTATTATTGTCAACTACAATTATACGGGATGAACTCTGAAGATAGTGCCTCATACAAGCAGTTGCATTTATTTCCATTTTGTATTCATTAATGCAGCAATTGGCACTTTATGTAAAACACAACGACAACCATATTATCCATCACTAACCTCTTGTTAAAAGAGACTTATTTCAAGCCTCCCTCTTCTTATAATAGCCGTTACAACCCTGTCTTCCTATGTTAACGAAGATTCTTAAAAGATTTGCCTGACACGTATGAATACTTTTATTAAACCTAATTTTATAATTGCCAAAGCATAAAAGTCCGTTTTTAAAATCAAATATTTTCTTCATAAACCGGATATAATATTAACCGTATAAAAACTCGAGCCCCAATATTTAATAAATATATTGGGGCTCGGGCATAAAATCAGGGGAATTTATTTTCTAGGTTGTATTCCTTTTTGTCGTGCAGCCTCTTCGACGCGCTTCTGAAAGTTCGATTTTTTGATCGGTTTCGATTTGTTGGCTTTTATTTGAGCCAAAATCTTATTCTCATCCACAAAATGACGGAAAATCATAGTCTGACCAATGGTAATCAATAGAGATAAGAAATAGTAATAGCTTAATCCGGATGCATAATCGTTAAAAATAAACAACATCATTACGGGCATCATATACATCATTCCTTTCATTCCCGGCATAGCAGAAGATGACATTGCCGATTGATCTCCAATTTTTACATATATAATATTAGTTATGGCCATTAGAAGACAAAACAGACTCACATGATCTCCATAGAAGGGGATGTTGAATGGTAGGTTTAAAATGGAATCATAGGAACTAAGATCCACAGCCCATAAAAATGCTTCTTGGCGGAGTTCAAATGAAGAGGGAAAAAAGGTAAACATCGCGATCAGTACTGGCATTTGCAATAAGGTAGGTAGACATCCACCCATGGGACTTACTCCCGCTTTTTTGTAAAGAGCCATGGTCGCTTCTTGCTTT
>JAQVXQ010000136.1 GCA_028709085.1 Salinivirgaceae bacterium
TTCATTTCAAACTGATTTTTTTATTTGTGATTTATTGGCATTCAATAATATGGTTATCTCAAAAATAGAGCGATATAAAACGGTACAAATACACATATATTTACATAATTAGATATATGGATGTATAATTTTTTATCTCTAAAAATTCATTCAGGATTCTTCGGGGAACAATATTTAGTCATTTACACAGAGATAATAGAACAAGAGTAGCTCGTTTATAAGTATCTATAACCTTATGTTTCAGTTAAATCGGACGCTCAATATTTTCCACAGGTTTTTATGGAAATCAACTCCTGTAGAGTCGGGAAACAATTCGCGAAATGAATTTGGAACAGAGTCAAACGGGCTGATTCGGATTATCTGCATTGAATCGTATATCATGGTTTGTTCGGGGTGGAATTGCACTCCAATAACATTTGGATATACTTGATGTTGAATGCCTTCAATAACTTTTTGGTCATTCGACCATGCAATGGGAATAAATCCCATCCCAAGGCTTTTAATACATTGATGATGACTGCTCAAAACATTGGGAAACGATGTTCGAAAAGTATTCGCAGTATCGAGCACACTATTCTCAGCAATCAATATTGAATGTGAATTATAGACACTTAAATGGGGTTCTATTGCAAAATTCCGATAATAATTTCGATGTTGCGTTTGTGGTTCCGACTCCAATACGTGTTCGACCGTTTGGAGACCATAAACTTGAGTTGGAATATCCTGAATCAAAGTTCCCCCGGAAGCCACATTCATTGATTGCATGCCAAGACAAATCCCAAATATGGGGAAATCGGGTTGCTCCTCCATAAATGGCGTACATGCTTTGTTCTGGGAACCTCCTATCATATGAAACAAGAGAGAAAGTTCTAGATAATGGCGATGCGGATCGGTTATTAATGTAAGCAGTTGTGTTTCATGCTCATAACTAGAAGGAGGAAGATCTGGTCCACCCATAAAAATAAATCCTCTTGCCGTTGAAAATAATTGATAAAACAGTTTAGAACATTGATTTTCAGAGTACAAAATCTCAACATTCAACGTATCGTCAATGGCAAGCAAGTGGGTATTTTTGAGTTTATTTTGTTGAATATATTGCACGCTTTCTTCGTAATCGGTTTTAGCATTGCTACTGTAAACCCCCAATATGCTAACCTCACTCCCATGGATAAACAACTCGTTGTCAATCAAATATCGAATTATTTTTAAATTATTAACCGTTGGATGCAAAAGCACCAATGGTTTATTTAGCAATTCAATATCGTTGGCATTAATTTTAATATTGGGTTGCTTACTATATCCAACAATAGTGATACAGGCAAAAACAACGATAGTTAGAAGTCTTATAGTCATAATTTAAATGGGATTTTGTAACGTTTCAATGTAATCCTCGCTAAAATATTAGATGTTAAGATCCGAAAATTTGTGTTTTTTCTTTAGAAAAAATTTAAAAACAATACTCTTATTGTAAATTTCAGGATGCCATTTAAGATTTGTCCGATCAATATCGTACTCCTTTCTCATTTTCATGAAATCGAAATAAGAACGGATTACCGCTCCTGCAAATTTGAATTTCCCTTGCAGTAAAAAAACTCCAAACGAAGCCATATCAAGGAAAAAACGATAAAATAAAACTTTAAAAACTCTATTCGCAGGCAGATTTTTATATAATAATAATAAATTATTGCGGTAATTTAAATAGATTTTATGCGGATTATTATTTGGTAAAGTTCCTCCACCAACATGATATACAGCCGATTGGGGATAATTATAGATTTCATAACCTGCATTTTTAATTCTCCAACACAAATCAATCTCCTCCATGTGTGCAAAAAACAGGTCATCGAATCCACCCATGGAATGGAATATTTCGGAACGAATTACCAACGCTGCACCCGTTGCCCAGAATACCGAAATAGGTTTATCGTACTGCCCCGCATCTTTTTCAACTTTTGAAATAATCCGTCCTCGACAAAATGGATAGCCCAAATGATCAATAAATCCGCCGGCAGCGCCAGCATATTCAAACGTATCCTTACTGTGCCAATCTAATAATTTTGGTGCCGATGCGGCAACATTTGGTTCCTTATCCATGAAATCGATGATTGGATTAAGCCAATTTGGCGTAACTTCAATATCACTGTTCAAGATAACATAGTATCGAGCCTTTATGGATAGTAGCGCACGATTATATCCTCCCGTAAATCCATAGTTTTTGTCAAAACAAAGCAATTTAACATCGGGAAATTCTTGTTTAACAAATTCAACAGAATTATCGGTTGAACCGTTATCAACAACCCACACCTCACTATTAATCGATTCCAAATTCAAAACCACGGAAGGTAAAAATTGTTGTAAATGTTTTATTCCATTCCAGTTTAATATTACAATTGCAACTTTTGTCATTTTTAATAAAGTTAAATGTGTGTGGGTTAACCCTTTGTTGATTTTGCTAATCAATACTCAATAATGACAAAAATAGTATTTTTTCGTATGGAATCAACGGCTTTCGATGAAACATGGTTCGCCAACGTAATATGAAACATAAAATAGGTTGTCGACGCTTATATTTGATCAGATTATAATTTTCCGACATGGTTGATTCGAACTTCATGCCTAAGAAGTTATTTTATTGTGTGGCAGAACTCCCTTTTCCATGTTCGTTTTATTTTTCAATAATAAAGCAGTAATATGGAGTTCCAAACATCAAATTTTTTGTTACTTTTATACGTATAATATCACTTATGAATCAATTGATCCCTATTTGTATTTAAATTACAGCGAAATAATTTTGTAATATATATGGAATTTACCGATAAAGAGAAAAAAACTATAGATGATCGTTTTGAGAACCTAGTTTCGAGTTGCTTACAAAAATACAGCGACGAACGAATAGAAGATGTTCGCAAAGCGTTTGATTTTGCGAATAAAGCACATTATCCCATTCGTCGAAAATCAGGCGAACCCTATATCTTGCATCCCATAAGTGTTGCTCAAATATGTGGAGTAGAGTTAAACATGGGCGCCACATCGATTATTGCAGCTTTATTGCATGATGTTGTTGAGGATACAGATTATACCGTTGAAGATATAGAACGTTATTTTGGCTTGGAAGTCGCCAAAATGGTTGAAGGATTAACAAAAATTAGTGGCGTAATTAGTGTGTCAAATTCATTGCAGTACGAGAATTTCAAGAAAATCTTAATATCTATGACACAAGATATTAGGGTTATTTTAATTAAGCTAGCCGATCGACTTCATAATATCCGAACCCTCGATTCAATGCCCCGACACAAACAACTTAAAATTGCATCGGAAACTCTATTTATTTTTGCCCCAATTGCACATCGTTTAGGTTTATATGCCGTTAAAAATGAACTTGAAGATAATGCCTTTAAAATTAAACAGCCTAAAGAGTTTCATGAGATTGAGCAAAAGTTAAAAGACACAGAATCGCACAGAGTGTTATTTATTAACAAATTTACACTTCCAATAGCAGCTCGGCTAACTGAAAAACAGTACGATTTTGATGTTTCAGGACGATCAAAGAGTATTTATAGTATCTATCAAAAGATGCAGCGGAAATCTGTTACGTTTGAAGAGATTTACGATCTTTTTGCAATACGAATTATATTTACTCCCAAAAAAGAAGATGGGAGCGAAAAAGAACAATGTTTTAAGATCTATTCCATTGTAACAGATATTTATAAACCACGCCCCGATCGACTTCGCGACTGGGTTACAACACCCAAGGAGAACGATTACGAAGCTTTGCACTCCACCGTTATGGGACCCAATGGCAATTGGGTTGAAGTACAGATAAGAACCGTGAGAATGGATAATATTGCCGAGTATGGTTGTGCTGCCCATTCCAATTATAAAGAGGAGCAAAAATCAGGTAAATATATTGATAAGTGGTTTAGTCACATCCGTGAAACAATGGATACTGAAGATCCCAATGGCAGTGAATTAATGGATAATTTAAAATCGACGCTCTCCACCAACGAAATTATTGTTTTTACTCCCAAAGGCGATACACGATCCTTTCCCATAGGATCAACAGCCTTAGATTATGCCTATGACATACACAAAGAGATTGGCAATATGGCAATCTCAGCAAAAGTAAATTACAAAAACTATCCATTAAGTTATGTTCTAAAAAATGGCGACCAAATAGAGATTATAACTTCAAAAAAGCAAACTCCACAGGAAAAATGGTTGGATTTTGTTCAAACACCAAGAGCTCGTCAATATTTGCGAAAAAACTTAAATCATCAGTCAACAAGTTTGGCAAAAAAGGGACGAGAATTGCTCCATAATCATCTAAAAGAGATGAAACTAGTTGTAACGCCAAGAATTTTAGAAAAAATAAGAACCTATTTTGATATTGACCAAGGGAAAGACGATTTACTAACCTATATTCGTGTAGCCCAAGAAGATATATCTTTCGAAACGCTCAAGAAAATCTTAAGGCAGAACTCTAAAGAAAAAAAGATATTGTTTTGGAATATCGGCAATAAAGAGTCAAATGTTAAGAAAAACGCTATAACAACATCTGCCAAAAACAACTACAAACTGGCAGAATGCTGTAGACCTCTTCCGGGCGATCCAGTGCAAGGATTTGCTATAAAACCAAATAGTATTGAAATACACCACCTTAACTGCCCCGAAGCAATAAAACTATCGTCTCAATATGGCGATAAAATTGTTCAAGTTGATTGGTTTTCAGACGAACAAAAAGCTTTTCTTACAGGCATAAAACTTACTGGCATAGACCGAATGGGTATAATAAGCGATATGACCCAAGTGCTTACAAAAGAACTTAACATAAACATACGATCCCTCAATTTTTATAGCCACGATGGAATATTTGAAGGAGCAATAGAATTATATGTCAGAAATTTTGATGACTTACAAGAGATTATAAATAAACTTAAAAGAACAAAAGGAGTTGACAAAGTGTTTCGTTCAGCATAAAACTCAAATATTGAATTTATTTATTATAAAAAATAAACCATTGTAAAACATTAATTTGCACTAAATAAATAGCGCATATAGCTTTTTTTACTATATTTATGGAATTAAGTTTTCAACCTAAAACATATAAAATAAAACAACAATACATATTATGAGCTACTTGAAATTTGAGAAAAATCAGCTAGTAAATTTAGAGTACTCTTTGCAAAGAGAATTTCTAAGAACAAATCGCTCAGGAGCATATGCTAGTTCAACTGTAATTAATTGCAATACCAGAAAATATCACGGGCTCTTGGTTTGTCCTACCTCTGAAAATAACGGGAATCGACACGTTATGCTAAGTATGGTAGATCCAACCATTGTATTTAACAACCATGAGTTTAATCTAGGGATCCACAAATATAGTGGTGGTATATATGAACCCAAGGGACATAAATATATTGAAGAGCTAACAATTGATACAATCCCTTGCATTGTGTACAATGTTGGTGGTGTTCGGATTAGTATGCAACAAGTACTCGACGATGAAGAAAACCGAGTACTTATAAAATATACAATACTAGACACACCTAAATCTGTTGTATTGAGACTAAAACCATTTCTTGCTTTTAGAAATATACACGTACTCTCAAAAGCAAATATGGAAGCCAATACTAGACCTGAAATCATTGAAAATGGAATTCGAATAAAGATGTATGACGGACTACCATACCTTAATATGCAGACCAATAAAAAACCCGATTTTGTTCATATGCCCGATTGGTATTACAACATTGAATATCAACAAGAACAAGAACGTGGTTATCCCTTCCAAGAGGATTTGTTTAGTCCCGGTTATTTTGAAGTCTCCCTTTATAAAGGTGAAGACATTGTTTTTTCAGCTGGGACCGAAATGATGGGAACAATGAAAATAAAACGCCGTTTTACAACCATTGCGCAAAACCGGGTAAACCGTATCAACTTTGAAAATTGTCTCTATAATGCAGCACAACAGTTTATATCTAAACATAAAAAAACAACGCTGTTAATTGCTGGATATCCTTGGTTTGAATCACGAAGCCGCGATGCCATGATTGCAACTCCCGGATTAACTTTGTCCATTAATAACCGGCAAACAATGCTCGATATTCTTGATACTGCCATAAGAAAACTCCACAATGGACTTTTTCCAGTCTATTTAAACAGTGACACCTCAGAAAGCAATCTTCACAAAAGTGCCGACACTTCGTTATGGTTTATTCATGCTGTGCAACAACTTAAAGAACATATTTCCTTGGATTTATTGATCAAGAAATATTGGCCAGCAATACTGTCCATCCTCGATAACCTTTATAAAGGAACCGACAATATCATAAAAATGACCGATCATTGTCTTATATATCAAGGTGAAGAGAATTATCCTCAAACTTGGATGGATGCCTTAGTGAAAAATAAACCGGTAACACTCAGGAAAGGATTTGCCGTTGAAGTAAATGCCCTTTGGTACAATGCCGTATGTTTTGGACTTGAAATTGCCAAAGAGATAGGCGACAAAGAGTTTATTAAAAAATGGATTCCCATAGAAAGCGTAGCAAAAGAGTCGTTTATTAATAAGTTTTGGATTCCCGGAGAAAATTATTTAGCCGACTACTGTACCACACAACAACAAATGGATACCATACGACCAAATCAAATAATTGCTGCAGCACTCCCATATTCACCATTAAGCGATTTGCAAAAGGTCGATGTAATTAACTGCGTTAAACACAAGCTTCTTACAAAAAAAGGGTTACGGACAATATCTCCGGCAGATCCCCAATACAAATCCTACTATAGTGGAACACCCTACGACAGAGAGCGAGCTTACCATCAAGGAACGGTGCACCCATGGCTACTGGAATTTTATGCAAAAGCAATCGTTTCTGTTTATAAAAAAGATGCGCTACCTGAATTAAGCAAGATATTCTTCAATTTTGAAGAAGAGATGACTAAATCTGGAATTGGTACCATAAACGAAGTATACGACGGTGATCCACCCCATGAACCAAGAGGTGCAATTTCGCAAGCATGGAGTATATCGGCCCTTTTACAAATTAAAATGATAATGGACAGATTAGTTACTAATCCCATTTAATTGATCCTGAAACGAGAGAAATTTGCATACAATGAATCACAAATACAGCATAAAACGAAAAAATACATGAAAGTACTAATGTTTGGGTGGGAATTCCCCCCCCATATAGCAGGCGGTCTTGGAACAGCGTGTTACGGTCTGACAAAAGGCTTGGCTTATCATGGCGTTAAAACTCATTTTGTAGTGCCCAAAGCATATGGAGATGAAGATCAAAGCCAAATAACACTTCATGCAGCTGAAGGCGTTGAATATAACGAAACAAATTTTAACTTTGGTCAATATTATGAGCAACTGAACTACATTGAAGTTGGTTCAAATATAATCCCCTATTTATCCCCCGAAGAGTTTGAAATTTTGGTGTCCAAAGAGATTGCCCGAGATACCACAAAAAAAGAAAAGATTCTTGAGCGGAAATTCAAATTTGCAGGTGCTTACGGAAGCAATCTAATGCTTGAAGTGAGCAGATATGCTATGGTTGCATCGGTTATAGCTCGCAAACTGGATTTTGATGTAATTCACGCTCACGACTGGTTAACCTATGCAGCCGGAGTAGCCGCAAAAAGAGCCACAGGAAAACCTCTTGTTGTCCACATGCACGCCACTGAATACGACCGTAGCGGAGATAATGTAAACCCCCATGTTTACAATATTGAGCGAATGGGAATGTCCGAAGCCGATTTAGTTATTACGGTGAGTAATTTCACACGTCAAATCGTAATTAACAAATACGGAATCGACCCCAACAAAGTAATGACCGTGCATAATGCCGTAGAACCCGACGAAAAAGAAATTGGACAAATAAATAAAAACCTACCCGAAAAAATAGTAACATTCTTAGGACGAGTTACTTATCAAAAAGGGCCTGAATATTTTGTTGAATCCGCTGTCAAAGTTCTCCAAAAGGATCCAAATGTACGCTTTGTAATGGCTGGTTCTGGCGATATGCTAAATCGAATCATATTACAGGTAGCAACATTGGGAATTGCCGATAAATTCCACTTTACCGGTTTTTTAAAAGGAGCCGAAGTAACAAAAATGTTTACCCAAAGTGACGTTTACGTTATGCCTTCGGTATCGGAACCATTTGGGATAAGTCCTTTGGAAGCAATGCGAAGCAACGTGCCAGTTATTATTAGCAAACAATCGGGCGTATCGGAGGTTCTTAAACATGCCGTAAAAGTCGATTATTGGGATACAGATGCAATGGCAGACGCCATATATGGTCTATACAATATAAGTCACTTTCAAAAATGTTTAAAATCTTGGGGAAAGACGAAGTCGACAATTTAAAATGGGATAACTCTGCCGCCAAGGTAATTAAAGTGTACGAAG
>JAQVXQ010000137.1 GCA_028709085.1 Salinivirgaceae bacterium
CCTCTACAAAATTCAGTATTTACATCCAATTTGAAAATCCTTGAGGTATTTTTGGTTTGTTAATAATATGTTATATTTTTGTAGCATCCGGTCATAGTTTTAATCAAATTTATATCAACCAAAAACATGGGATTATGCAGATTGGGAATTTTGTAAAGATGATTGAAAATGCAATCATCACCAATTGGGATGAAAAATCAATGTCTCTTTATAAAGGCGAAGGAAAAACATACAAAGAAGTTGGACAAGCAATTCTTCAATTCCATACCATATTTAAACAAGCAGGCATTAATAAAGGGGATAAAATCAGCCTTATTGGATTAAACGATTACCATTGGGGTATTGCCTATTTATCAGTAATAACCTATGGTGCAGTGATTGTTCCAATATTACAAGACTTTCATCCTCAAGACATTGCACATATTATCGAACATTCAGATTCCGTTCTTCTGATTGGAACAGATTCAATAATAGGCAAGCTTGATGTAACTAAATTCGATAAATTGTTGGGCATTATTCTGCTTGACGATTTTTCAGGAAAAAACTTACAATCGAACAAAATAGAAGATATTGTAAAGGACAATATTTCCAATACCGTTTCGAGCGAAAAAGAAGAATTTAAACTTCCTAAAATCTCCAATGATGACCTAGCCGTAATAAGCTACACATCAGGAACATCGGGGTTTAGCAAGGGGGTAATGTTGCCGCATTTGAGTTTAGCCTCAAACGTTCAATTTGGAATCGATTACATTGGACTTAAACCCGGCGACAACATCGTTTCGTTTCTACCACTCGCCCATGCTTTTGCATGTTCATTTGAATTTCTAACGACTTTTATAATGGGTTGTAATATAACATTTTTGGGGAAAGTGCCCTCTCCCACCGTTATTTTACAAGCTTTCACAGAGATAAAACCACGATTGATTTTTAGTGTTCCTTTAATAATCGAAAAAATATTCCGGTTAAGGATTAAACCAAAAATCGAAACCGGAATAGCGAAAACATTAATAAAGATTCCATTGCTAAATAAAATCGTTTACAACAAAGTGCGAAAACAGCTGAATGAAGCATTTGGAGACAATTTTATGGAGGTAATTATTGGAGGAGCGGCACTAAATCCAGAAGTGGAGAGTTTCCTTAAAAAAAGCAAGTTCCGATTCACCGTAGGCTACGGAATGACCGAATGCGGTCCTTTGATCAGCTACAGTAATTGGAAAGTGGCAAGAAAACATAGTTGTGGTAAAGCGATTGATTGTATTGAAGTTAAAATCGATTCGCCTGATCCCAGAAACATTGTTGGGGAAATTCTTGTAAAAGGATCAAATGTTATGGATGGTTACTATAAAAACCCTGAAATAACAGCCTCTACAATTGATTCTGGTGGATGGTTGCATACGGGTGATCTTGGAATCATTGATAATAATGAATATGTGTTTATTAAAGGTCGCAGTAAAAATATGATTTTAAGTAGTTCGGGGCAAAATATATATCCTGAAGAGATTGAATCAAAGATAAACAACCTACCCTTCGTTCTGGAATCGATTGTTGTTGAATGCGAAGGAAAATTGCAAGCCTTAATTGTTCCGGATAAAGATGCATGTCAAAATCATGGCATTACAGAAGAGCGATTGGATTATATAATGACTCAAAATCATCAACACATTAATGCACATTTGCCAAGTTTCATGTTGGTTAGCAAATTTATTATTCATGATGACGAATTTGAAAAAACAGCAAAAAAGAGTATTAAACGATTCAAATATAAGCCAATAGAAAATTAATTTTATATTTATATTTGAAATAGCCCGGATTGAATTCCGGGCTATTTTTTTTCAATAAATCATCAGCAGAGCAAAGAACAAGTTTGTATTTATTCTTTTTGGAAAAAGAGAAGATGCAGACACACTATAAATACGAAAAAAACGTTCATTGCTTTGCGTTTCACTTCGCAACGATTTCGTACATTTTAGTATATTTGCATGACATATTCATAAACAAAATTGGTTAAAAATCATTTATATGACCGTATTCATAATAATATTTACAAGTTTGATTTCCATAATGGCTTTTAGCAATAGCCAACTCGTTAATAAATATCAATTTAACGCCTACAGCATTTTCCACGAAAAGGAGTGGTATCGACTGTTTACACACGCCCTTTTCCACGGTAGTTGGATGCATTTACTCATAAATATGCTGGTGCTTTACTCCTTTGGAGAATTTTTAATATTTGCATTTCGACAGTTTTTCACTTTCATTAAACCAGGACTTCTTTTCCTTATATTTTACATCCTAGCCACAGGAATAGCCAGTTTATATAGTTTAAGAAAACATCGAAACAACCGTTATTACAATGCTTTAGGTGCTAGTGGAGCTGTATCAGCTGTTGTTTTTGCCTCCATATTTTTCGAGCCCTACCAACGTATTCTATTTTTCGGCATTTTACCAATTCCAGGAATAATATTTGGCGGCATTTATCTTTGGTACTCCTACTATATGAGTAAAAAAGGAACCGACAACATTGGACACGATGCACACTTTTACGGTGCTGTTTTTGGATTTATATTCCCCTTACTTATTGATCCACAACTGCTATTGTACTTTTTAGAGCGTTTAATGCATCCTCATTTTTAAAACGATGCGCGATAAAAAATCCACACTCCCATTGAAAAAAGCTATGCAAAACATTAAAATTAATAAATTTGGAGGCGCCAGTGTACGCTCTGCAAAAGCAATTCGAGATTTGCTTGCTATTATCAAAAGCATTGATGGTAAACAAGTTGTGGTTGTTTCAGCCATGGGAAAAACAACCAACAAACTGGAGTTGTTAACAAAACTGTGGTTTGATGGAAATTCGAATTATATTTCAATTTTCAAAGAGGTAAAAAACGATCATCTAGCCATTTCTGCGGAACTTTTTGGCGAAAAACACGATGAAATAGAGCACACATTTGATGCTCTTTTTGAACTTCTGCAAAAACCATCGTCCCTCGATTACAATTATGAGTACGACAAAATAGTCTCCTTTGGCGAAATTCTTTCAACTAAAATAGTAGCCAAGTATTTAAGTTCTCAACTTAATAATGTAACATGGCTTGACATCCGAACTATTTTAAAAACCGACCAAATATTCAGAGAAGCCTCCGTTGATTGGGAATTAAGTGCCAAAATGACTTCTAAAACCATCTCTTTTGCAACCACCGATATTTATGTAACCCAAGGATTTATTGGAAGTACGAAAAGCAACCTCACAACCACTTTGGGAAGAGAAGGCTCCGACTATACTGCTGCAGCGTTGGCGTGGTTGTTAAATTCAGAATCGGTTACCGTGTGGAAAGATGTTCCGGGAATTATGAATGCGGATCCTAAATGGTTGGAAAATCCCACAAAAATAGATAAGTTATCGTATGCCGAAACCGTGGAGCTCTCGTATTATGGAGCTAAAGTAATTCACCCGAAAACATTGCGACCTTTACAACAAAAAGGGATTCCATTATATGTGAAATCGTTTTTAAACCCCACACTGCAAGGAACGGAAATCAACAATTTACATCACAAACACAACACCCCATTTTATATTCGCAAAGAAAATCAGGTTTTGGTGACACTTTATCCACAAGACTTTTCGTTTATGGAGCATCATAACATTCAGTTAATACAAGGGATTTTGTCAGAATATCGATTACAGGTGAACTTAATTCAAATGTCGGCGCTGAGCTTTTCATTTTGCTTCGATCAATCACCACAAATATGGGATGCGTTGAAAGATGCGTTGTCGAATCTTTTCCGTTTAAAATTCAACACCTGCACCGAACTCATTACCATACGACATTATAACGAAGATGCAATTGAGCGCGTAACAAATAACACAAAAGTCTTTTTAGAGCAAAAAACACGCAAAACGGTTCAATTTGTACTTGAGGCAAAACGTTGAATTATCTTTTTGGCTAGCGTGGTTGAAAGTTTGATATTTGATTCATGAGTCCAACCGGCAATATGTGGCGTTAAAATAACCCGATCGGATTCACTAAGCCATTTAAACGTGGGATTTGTTGATGAGAACTTCTCAAACGATGTAGCTTCATATTCCAAAACATCCAAACATGCCCCTTGCACCTGCCCATTTTTAATACGAGAAACCAAATGTTCAGTCTGTACTACCTTCCCTCTCGATGTGTTAATTATGTAAACACCTTTTTTACATTTATCTAAAAATTGGTCATCGATTATAAATTCAGTATCCTCATTAAGAGGAATATGCAGACTAATGACATCCGAACATTCCTGAATTGTTTTTAAATCAACTTCGGTAACATAAACGGGAGCGTAATCGGTTTTATATTTATCGTAAGCAATAATTTTGCATCCAAACCCCATCAGTTTCTCTGCAAAAGCACTTCCCACATTCCCAAACCCAATAATACCTACGGTCTTGCCCCGCAATTCAATCCCCCTATTCTCCTCACGGAGCCATATCCCCTGACGAACTTCGTTGCATGCTCTATTTATATTATTAAAGAGCGACAATATCATACCAATGGCCTGTTCGCCAACCGCATCCCTATTTCCTTCGGGACTATTGATGCATTGCACTCCATACTTTTCGGCGGCAACTAGGTCAATATTTTCCATTCCGGAACCTACTCTACCAATAAATTTTAGGTTCGTGGCCTTACTTATAAACGACGCATCGATATAAAACTTGCTGCGTATAATAATTCCATCGTATTCATGAATAATCGCTTCGTACTCTTCTTTGGTCTTATATGCTGAATGAATACATTCAAACCCGGCTTCGTTTAGCAACTGAGGTAATAATGAGTGGGTTGTATCAATAAATAGTATTTTCATGTCTTCACTTATTTTATTGGCAATTGTACCGAATATTTTTATAAATCGAACTATTTAATTGAACTATTTAACAAATAGTTCATCTGAATCTCCATTAAAAAATCAAACCCACACAAAAAAGATTGCATTACAAAATATGAGATGAGTTCCTTTTCTTTGAATCTTAAAATTTAAAATATTCCATTAACTCTTTAAACCCAACGGCGTGTTGATTTAACACTTCAGCACCGGCAGCCAATTGTTCAGCTGTGGCTGAGTTTTCCTGCGTAGTTTCATTTAATGATTGTATCGATTCGTTGACTTGGTCAATATTAGCCACTTGATTGGAAGCTGTGATAGCCACCTCATCAATCTTTATTGAGGTTTCTGTAACAATTGGGATTAAATCTATGATTGCCTGCGTTGCCATTGCCGATGTTTTATATGTGGCGTTCGATAAAGCTCCTAGATCTATGGCAGAAACACGACTCCGTTCAGCCAGTTTTCGAACCTCATCGGCCACTTGAGCGAATCCTTTTCCATAATCGCCAGCTCGGGCAGCTTCAACGGCAGCATTTAAAGCTAAAATATTGGTCTGTTGCGAAATTTCCTGAATAATTTGGATTTTATTGGCAATCTGTTTTACGGCATCAAGTGCCACCTTACTTGTTTCGCCAATGGATGTAATTTTCCTCACTGCGCTGGATGTTATTTTAGCGGTCTCTCGTGCACTGTTCGTAACCTGGGATACGGAATCCACTACCTGTTCGGTTGAAGACGCCAACTCCTCGACGGTTGCAGCCTGCTTTGTAGCTTCGCCAGCAACCATGGATGCAGCATTAGCAATTTGCATGCTTTGTTCATTCATTTCATCAGCGCCATCGTTAATTGTACTAACAATCTCTCTTAGCTTGTCAACCATGATGTTCAAAGCATTGTCCAACGTATTTGTTTCAATAAAATTGGAATTTCCCAAATGTGACCGTAAATTCCCTTCTGCAATTAATTTAACAAAACTCCCACTTTTCTTCAATGGATCAACTAAAAGCTTACTAAACCAAATCATTACGATCATAAAAATCAAAAACACCACTGGAGATAATGTGAGCATATTTTTCACCATGGATTTCACATCTTTATAAGCTTCACTGGCATAAATTACAGCAACAACAATAAAATCGCTATTCGTTTCCCCGGCTTTTTTGTAAACTATAACTTCGTCGTCGCCATGAATATGCGTTGTTTTATCTGTCTGAGACGATGTTTGGCTACTGTGGACAAATGATTGATCACGAGTTTCGTTTCCACGAACGGGATGATATAATTCACCGGTTTTTGTATTCGCAATATAAAAATAACCATTCCCCAAATAATCAGTCGTATTTATAAGGGATTTCAATTTATCCGTAATAACCTCTTTGTCGATTTGGTATTTCAACGTTAAGTCTACAACCTTACTCAATCCTTGAACATTGGCAGTTGTGCGTTTATCCACCTCTGAATAAAGCCGTTTTTTCTCAAAGAAATAGGCTGTAAGGGCTAATATAAATATATAAATAGCTGCAGATAAAGATATTACTAAATTTAACTTTAACCGGATTTTTAAATTTTTGAAAATTTTCATAGCTCTATTATTTTTCTTTAAAAAAAGAGATGATTTCAACGAACGAATTGCTATTTTGATGTAAAGATTCTGCAGAAGCATGCATCTCTTCGGCCGAAGCAGCATTTTGTTGCGTTACATTATTTAACGTTTGAACAGCAACATTAATTTGATTTAAAGCTTCGTCCAAATCATAGATAGATGCAGATATCTCCTCTGTCAAAACAGTGCTTTGCTTAACTTCGGGCACTAATTTCTGCATTTCAGAAACTGTCTTTTCTGTGATTTCAGAACTTTGTTGAATTAAATCAATAATCTCTTGGGCTGCTACTTTACTTCGAACCGCTAGCCGTCGTACCTCTGAAGCAACAACAGCGAATCCCTTTCCATACTCCCCTGCCCTTGCAGCTTCAACCGCTGCATTTAACGCTAACAAGTTGGTTTGAAAAGCAATTTGACTAATGACATCTATTTGATCTGCCATTTGTCGGATTGCATTCAAACTTTCCGTAGATGTTATTTCAAGTGTTTCTAGTTTAGACATTGCCGACATAGCAACCTCTCCGGTATGTTGAGCTTTTTTTGTAGCTTCATAAAACTGATCTCTAATTTGATGCACCGTTGATGCAATTTCTTCTACGGTGGACGCCTGCATATTTGCACCATCTGAAACCTGCTGTGTAGAGTTCGAGATTTCAATTCCGGTTTCGTAAATTTCGTCAACTCCATTTTTAATCTCATGGATAATTTCCGCAATCTTAACGGTCATCTCTTTCATATTCATGGCTAGAACACCAATTTCATCCCCACTTTGAACATCTAAATTTGCTGTCAAATCACCAGCTGTAATTTCTTCGGCAAATCGCACTCCTTTAATCAATGGATTGGTTATTGTTTTTGAAAATGCCAGCAAGAGCAAAAACAAGGGAGTAATAAGCACAAGAACGGTTATGATAATTACATATCGTTTGAAAATCACTTGTGCTTCAGCATTTTTCCGTGGTATTCGGGCAATAATACGATAGTTGGAATTTGGCACTTTATAAACATATCCAATCCATTTGCCCAAATCCATTCGAGTTTTTCCATCGGAGATAGTATTATGATAGGTTCGGGCAATTTCTGCATCGGCCGAATTTCCATGGGGATTTAACTCAATTTCGCCCGTATTGTTAACAATAAACAAGTAACCAGTGTCGTACAATTTCATGGAACGCAGAGCTGGTTCAATGGCGTTTATATGCGTTCCATTTTCCTCTGCTACGCCTGCATTCAGAATCATTGCGGAAATTATTTCCATGTGGTCTTGCACATAACTATCAACATTACTTCGCATACGATCGGTTTGTATGGTTAATGTTTGAAAAGCCAAAAATGCAGTCGCCGACAAAATAAGGATAGCTACAACAATCCTTAATAAATTCTTAAAGCTACTTCTCATAACCTTATTATTTTAATAAAACGAATGTTTTCTAATTTTGAAATTTCACGAGTATAAAAAATCAAATGTCTGCTCGGTTGATGTAAAACTAAGCAAATAAAACGCCACAACTAACATAGGAGTACATAAAATATTAATTATCATCAATTTTGCAATATATTATTGATCAGCATAGTCACCAATGTGGAAATAGTTTTGCCAACAAAGAATGAATAAATATCCCTCTTTTATTTATAACGGAAAATTATAAACACATTTTTCATGAATCACTAAATATTAATTAAATATTGTTGAGATATAATGTTTTTTATCTACTTTTGAAAACAAATTCAGAGGTATGAATTTTTCTTTTAAGTTCTAACAAAACAAAAGATTACAACTATGTCTAACCTAACAATTAAACGTATATGAGGAGAACTTTTCTAAAGTTGTTCATAGCAACAACAGTCTTATCGATATCGCATTCGGTAATGGCCGAAGGATTT
>JAQVXQ010000138.1 GCA_028709085.1 Salinivirgaceae bacterium
TTTCTGGTGCATTACGTCCTTTGTTTTTATGTACACAAGGCGATTTTTTAGAAATAAAAGGCGACAAAATCCCAATAACCAGTGAAATAGCCGGAAATGTAATGGCACAATACAAAGAGTGGGATTTCGATATCTCTAAAGGGGATCGATTCTATATGTTCACAGATGGAATTATTGATCAATTTGGAGGAAACAACAATAAGAAATTTCTAACCAAACGATTCAAACAACTTATTCTGGACGCACAATCGTTCTCCTTGGACGAACAACAAAGACTCGTTAATAAGGCAATCATGGATTGGCGGGGTGAACACGACCAAATCGACGATATTTTAGTAATGGGAATAGAAGTGTAATTGAAATCACCATTAGCAATTAAAATTAGAAATTTTAATTTGTAATTCTTTCCCGTTTTATTAACTTGCATACTGAATTTAATAAAAATGAAAGACAATGGATAAAATTAACGCTCTGCTCGATTTTCTCGGTAGTGTTATCTTAATTACTCTTGGTCACCTTATTTGGTTACTTGGGCTGATTTTTATTTTTGGCTTAATTCTTTATCTTCTAGCACGTTTTACCCGTTTAACCTATGTGAAATCCGTAGGACAAAAACTCGATATTGTTGTTACAGGTTGGATTGGAACTCCGGTTCATGAACTAGGACACGCTATTTTTTGCATCCTATTTCGCCACAAAATAGTTGACATAAAACTCTTCAACCCCGATCCCAACGATGGAACACTGGGATATGTGACACACTCCTACAATCCAAACAGCACCTTTCAGAAAATCGGAAACTTTTTTATTGGTATTGGACCTATTCTTTTTGGCGCACTGGTCTTATATGCAGCGTTGTATTATCTCATGCCTGACTTTAAAACGGTTTTCACAACGGTTGAGAAACACAGCACAAATCTAGCTCAGGATGTACAAGCCGGAAGTTGGCTTGGGGTTTGGAATGCAATAAAAATATCTACAACCAATATTCTAACCGTTATATTCAATACTGACAATTTAACAAACTGGCGATTTTGGATATTCCTATACCTATCGTTTTGTGTAGCATCGCACATGGAGCTCAGCCCTCCCGATATCTCTGGAGCAAAAGGAGGCTTAATTACTATGGTTGTAGCACTTCTAATTTTCAATCTATTTATTCTGGTTGTCGAAGCATTTGGACTTAATTCCTATGCAGGTACATTCTGGCAGTACATAAAACTTGAGACCTACGCCCCATATATCAACAAAGTTCTAGGAACCCTAGGGGCACTATTTGTATATGCAGTAATTATATCGGGGCTAAACTTTATTATTTCTTTTATAGTTCTATCTATACATAACATTACCCGTCGTCGAGGCATGATCAATCCATTTTGGTGAAATTGAACACCAAATTCCCATTTCTACACGAAAACAATTTTATAAATTGAATGTTATGTGTGAGGTTTTATGCGATTTTAAACTTTAAATTAAATACATAATATGCTGATCCGTTTTTATGTATAATTGCGAAAAAAAACAAAATCCCATACTATTTAATCAACTTTAAGCATCACTATGATTTCAAAAAAAAGACCTATAATACTCTTATTTGCAAATATATACGACACTTTTCGCAGATCCCGACTTGCTCGATTATTACTCATAATTGTGTTATTTAAAATTCTGATATTCTATGGGTTTTTAAAAGGATTTTTATATCCACGCTTTTTAAAACCCAAATGGGATAGTCCGGAACATCGTAGTGACGAAGTATTAAAAGATATGCTAAACAAACCAAACATCTACTTTTATGAATGAAATGATTGAAATGTCGTTAGTAAATTGGTCGAGACTACAATTTGCTATGACGGCCATGATTCATTGGTTATTTATTCCTATCACCCTTGGAATGACCTATATCATTGCCATAACACAAACCCTTCATGTAAAAACGGGAGACCCCCACTGGGAGAAAGTTTCAAAATTCTGGGCTAAACTGTTCGGAATTAATTTCGCCATTGGTGTGGGAACAGGAATTATTCTTGGTCTTGAATTTGGCACCAACTGGAGCAATTACTCATGGATATCGGGCGATATATTCGGTGCCCCACTGGCCGCCGAAGGTATAATGGCCTTTTTCTTAGAGTCCACCTTTATTACTGTTATGTTTTTTGGTTGGGGGAGAGTCAATAAGAAATTCCATTTAGCATCGTGCTATCTGGTTGCCTTTGGAGCAAGTCTTTCTGCATTCTGGATTCTAGTTGCAAATGCCTGGATGAATAATCCGGTTGGCATGGAATTTAATCCAATTACGGCGCGCCATGAGATGGTAGATTTCTGGAGTATCGTTCTTTCTCCGAATGCCATTAATAAATTTCTGCACACCATAACCTCCGGATTTGTAATTTCGGCTTTCTTCGTCATTGCCATTAGTTCATGGTATATGCTAAAAAAACGCAATATGCTTTTGGTCAAACGAAGTATCATTGTTGCCTCAATTTTTGGTCTAACTTCCAGTATCTATCTTACCGCTACAGGCGACGGGTCGGCATATGAGGTAGCCCAAAATCAGCCCGCAAAACTAGCAGCCATGGAAGGGTTGTACGACGGAACAGAAGGTGCTGGATTGGTCGCTTTTGGAATATTAAATCCGGGCAAAAAGGCCGGTGACGATATTGACGATTTCCTAATGAAAATTGAAATCCCTAAACTTCTCTCTTTCCTAGGATATCGGGACTTTAACGCGTTTGTTCCGGGAGTTAACGATCTGGTTTACGGCAACCAAGCACAAGGAATAATGTCGGCACAGGATAAGATTAATGAGGGGAGATTAGCACTCACCGCCTTAGCCGAATACAAAGATGCATACGCCAAAAAAGACAGTACAGCCATGGAGCTCAGTTTAACAGAGTTTAAAAAACACCATTTTTATATGGGGTATGGAGCACTGCAAAAACCCGATAGTATTATTCCAAATGTACCCTTCATATTTTATAGTTTCCACATTATGGTTATACTTGGATTTGCTTTTATTGGAATAGCAGCACTTTTTCTATTTCTTGGATTGAAAAACGACTTGGAGAAGCACAAATGGCTTTTACACGTTGGAATATGGACTTTTCCATTAACGATGTTAGCCTCAATGGCCGGGTGGATTGTTGCAGAGGTTGGCCGACAACCTTGGACAATACAAGGATTACTTGCAACCATGAAATCAACATCAAATATAAATACCAATGCCGTTATTTTGACTTTTTGGATGTTCTTAGCACTTTTATTAATTCTAGTTTTTGCCGAAGTAAAGATTATGCTGACAACAATTCGCAAAGGACCCGACGGAATTGAGAAAGGAGGCAACCATGCTTAGTTCATTAACACACTTTGATTTACAGCAATACTGGTGGTTAATAATGTCCGTTGTAGCTGCCGCACTCGTGTTTCTACTCTTTGTTCAAGGAGGTCAGACATTGATTAATACCCTTGGAAAAACAAACGATGAAAAAAACATGGTCATAAACTCCATTGGTAGAAAATGGGAATTTACCTTCACCACTCTTGTTGTTTTTGCGGCAGGAATGTTTGCATCGTTCCCCCTATTCTACTCCACTTCATTTGGAGGAGCTTACTATGCCTGGAAAATATTCCTAATATGCTTTATTATTCAAGCGGTTTCGTTTGAATTTCGACGTAAAAAAGGAAACCTTTTAGGAGAAAAAACCTACGAAGTATTTCTATACATCAACGGTTTTCTTGGAACGTTTTTGCTTGGAGCCGTTGTATCAACGTTTTTCACAGGAAGTGATTTTATTAGAAACGAGTACAATCTATCCGCTTGGCAAACGGAGCTTTATGGTCTCGAAATTCTCTTTAATTTCACAAACATTGCTTTGGGAGCGGCCATTCTGTTTTTATCCCGAACCTTAGGAGCACTTTATCTGATCAACAATGTAGATCACGCACCAATTCGGCAACGAGCTCGAAAACAAGTGGGAATTAATGCCCTTATTTTTCTAGCGTTTTTCCTTTACTTTTTGATCACTATTTTATTGAAAGACGGCTTTGCATATCATCCTGAAACAAAAGAAGTTTTCATGGAACCCTTTAAATACTTTAACAACTATATGGAGATGCCCATTGCACTTCTTTTGCTCTTAGGTGGCGTAGTTGCAGTATTATACGGTATTGGAATTGCTTGGTTTAAGAAAAGCACCAAAGGAATTTGGTTTACCGGACCCGGTGTATTTGCAACTGTTCTTTCGCTTTTCTGGGTTTTGGGATACAACAACACTTGCTTTTATCCTTCATTCGACCTACAAAGTTCGTTAACCATTGAAAATGCATCGTCGAGCCATTACACGCTAAACGCAATGACCTACATATCTCTTTTTGTGCCAATAGTGATTACCTATATCTATTTCACGTGGAAAGCAATTGATAAAAAGAAAATAACAGCGGAAGATGTTGACGAAAACAGCAAACATCACGTATATTAAAACTAACCTTAAACAGATATAATTATGAACCACTTATCGTCTATTTTATGGCTACTGAGCTGGCCGGCTTTAATATTTGTGACCTACTATATTATTGCGTTTGTGATAAAAAAAATTGACCCTTTGTTCACAAAAGAGGAGAATTAATTACCATATATAATCAAAAAGGCGGACCTGGAATAAACCAGCTCCGCCTTTTTATGTTGTATCGTTTTCTGCTACAATCGATTGAGTTCAGCATTGAAATGCACCTCTATAGTCTCGTTCATCGTTGGCGCCAGCTTTATATTATAATCCTTTAGGTTTAAAACAAATACACTGCGACCCAACAATTTGTTATCCTTAACAATGAATTTGGCTTTCGCCGACATATCACTCGTTGTTCGTCGGAAGGTGAATTTCCCCTCAACCCATACATCGTACTCCCCATTTTTAGAAAGGTTGATATTCTGAAAATCAACGATTTTGCCTTTAAAAGAAGAATTTGCAAAGTGGGCATTCTTTTTAAAATAGGCGTTAAATTGTTCCTGACTAAAAGCTCCATCAAAGTGAAATGCAAGCATTACAATGTTAAATTGCATGGCCCCAGTTTTGGAATCAAAGCCAACATTAACCTGTTTATTTTCAGCCGCCATTGCTCCATGAGGAGCCTTGTATTTCAGTTTTACATTGCCATTCTTAGCAACATAACGTTGCCCATTTACTGCTCCAACCGAACCAACAAGAAGCAGTAGGAGGCAAATTTTACACAGGATCTTTCCGTACATAATATACCGTATAATTAATAAAACTTCATTTATTTTTCAATGGAAGCATGCTCGATAATCACATCTGAATCGTTATATCCAGTGCAATACCCTTTAATCACAATTTCATCACCAATATGCACCTTTTGATCGAATGCTTCCAACATTGTAAAGCGAATGCCTTCCTTTCCAAAAAGACCTTCACCATAGTGGAACACTAAAATTTTCAGGCTGTCAAGTTGTTCTACCGCAGCAAGTGCGCCAGAAACAAGAATTACTTTTCCATTGTACTTTTTTGCTGCCGACAGATCATCCTTAACATAGGCTGCGTACAATTCGGATCCATTAATAACAATCTCAGCCTCGGCATTGCCATAATCGACATGCGTTTTAGTATGAACATAAAGATAGGATCCCGCTATTATCAAAATCAAAAAAAGTCCAATTCCCCATATAATTTTCATTGATGTTTTCATATAATCCTCTATTTATTAGTGGGTAAAATTACTGTTTTTTTTGCATTATTAAATGTTCAACAATCACTAATGTCCGATAAACCTTTAAAAAAAATCACTCACGCGATCAACAACAAGGTAATATTGCGTATTCATTACTAGTAACTATTTACACAACAATCCACAGCAACTCGCTTTTGAATAATAATAATGTAAAATTACATACCGAGTGAAAATAATGGATATTATCCTTTTTAAACAAGCTCATTTTAGCTATTTTTGGCATTTGGACAACTAAAATCTGACATCAAATATAAGCTATAAGACTACAACTTAAAAACACGTAAACTAAAGTTGGAGAAATAAATCGTAACAACCTAAATAAATTAATCATGAAACAACCTATTAAACAATTGATTATTGCATTTTTAATTCTATTTGCAATCAACAATCTTCAGGCAGTTCCCGCCTATCCTGGTTTAATTCAACAAACCCAATCCGATGGAGCAACACTCAACTATTATTTACACGGAGACGAACATTTTAGTTTCGCTCGCACAACCGACGGCTACACAATCTTAAGAAACAAGCAGGGCGATTATGTATATATGATTCATGATTTGAATGGCGACTTAGTTCAATCGAGCATTATTGCACATAATCCTGATGCACGAACTACAATAGAGAAAGCATTTGTGACAACATTAGAGACAAAAATGTTCTTCAGTAATGATCAAATGGCACTTATAGCTCAAATTATCGATGTACATAAAAAAGAAACGTACGAAGCAAAAGCATTTCCTACAACCGGAGATCGGAAGTTAATCTGTATTTTAATGCAGTTTCCTGACAGAACAATGAATAAAACTCAAAGTGACTTTCATGCACTATTCAACACAGTTGGCTACAATGTAGGCTCTGCAATTGGCAGTGTGAAAGATTATTATCTTGAAAACTCATGCAATCAATTTAACCTAACCGTTGATGTTGCCGGACCATACACCTCGACCCATAACATGGCAACCTATGGTGGAGAAAGTGGCAATCCACGACTTTTAGCACGGGAAGCGGTTTTAGCAGCCGATGCAGACGTTAACTTTGCTGAATATGACAACGATAACGACGGTTCTGTTGATGGTATGTATATGATTTTTGCCGGATACGGAAGAGAAGCAGGCGCTTCCTCAACCACAATTTGGTCGCACGCTTGGAATATCACTCCCGCTGTTTATGTTGATGGAAAACAAGTTTCGCGATACTCGTGCTCGCCTGAATTACGCGGCAGTTCTGGCTCAAACATCACAAATATCGGAGTTATTTGTCATGAATTTGGACATGTTCTTGGAGCACCCGATTATTACGATACAGATTACGCAGATGGGGGACAATATCCAGGAACCGGAGAGTGGGATATGATGGCTGGTGGCTCATGGAACGGAGGCGGAGCAACTCCCGCCCACCACAATGGATATACAAAAGTTAAAATATATAACTGGGCATCAGCAATCGTTTTATCACAACCGGCAAGCATTACCCTTGAGCCGGCGGAATACAATACAAATAGCTTTTACCAAATTAACACCGCAACGAATAACGAATATTATTTGATTGAGAACCGTCAAAAACAAGGATTTGATATCGCCGTGCCAGGTCACGGAATGATAATATATCATGTGCACAGTCAAATTGCATCTGCGGGAAATGCACTAAATGCTACCCATCCACAAAAAATGTATCCTGTTTGTGCTAGTGCAAACATTGATCCAACAAGTGCTCCATCGTCATATGGAAATGTCAATAGTGGAGGTTGCCCATGGCCATACTCAACCAAAACTGAGTTCTCCGACCAAAGTTTACCAAGTTCAAAATCATGGGCAGGAAATAACACAAACAAACCCATTACAAACATAACAAGGAAAAGTTTTTCATAATTGTTGCTTTTGCTTGAAACTTTTTTTCAAGGTGGTGAATTGATGTCGAAGCGTGGTGGTATAACTAGGGTTGCTGAGTTGAGCGGGTTGTCTCCGGCGACTGTTTCTCGGGCGTTCAACGGTCACCCCTATGTTACTCCCGCAGTTCGCAAGAAGGTTTATGACACAGCCCATCGTGCCGGTTATGTTCCTCCTGAGTACGCTGGCAAACGCATTGTCGCCATTATTTTACATAATGTTGGCAGCAGTTTTCCTCTCAATGGGTACCGTTCTGACTTGTTGTACGAGCTTGCCAGAGCCTGCGAGCGTCATTCTCTGCGCATGGAAATGTTTTTAAATAGTGAGTTGGCCTTGTTGGAGGAACAATTTATCAAAGTCGCCATTGTTTTTCAAAACTTTCTTCGTCCCGCGCAAGTGAAGAAGATGCCTTATACTCGTTTTATCCGCATCAATAAA
>JAQVXQ010000139.1 GCA_028709085.1 Salinivirgaceae bacterium
CTTGAAAAGGTATGTCAAAGCGTTGCAAATACCCTCTCGGTTGTAAAAATTAATGATCGCACCCGACACCTGTTAGAGCGTTCTCAAGAACAAGCCGAACAGATGCAGGCGCAAGAAGAAGAGATGCGTCAAAATATGGAGGAGCTTTTAGCCACACAAGAAGAGATGGCTCGAAAAGAGCAAGAGATGTCGGCAAAAATGGAAGCAATCAGCGGATTAGCCCTGTTAATGGAATATGATTTTAAGGGTAGCATATTGTCTGCAAATCAAAAATTATGCACAACTACCGGATATACAAAAGAAGAACTTATTAACAAACATCATAGTATTCTTAGCAATGATAATTATGCAGGTTCTGAAACAGATGATCAATTTTGGAATATGATGAAAAGCAATCAACCTTTTGAAGGAGTCTTTAAGCGCAAATCAAAGGAGGGAAATGAAATCTCCATTAAAGGATACGCATACCCAATTTTTGACGAAGAAGGGATGCCGCTAAAAGTGATTGAAATAGGCGTTGTTATAGATGAGTTTGTGCAACAATAGTCAAAAAGTCTCACTTGTTTGTGATTTACAGCGGAGTAAGGTAAAAAAACAGCATTAAAAGCAGAGCCTACAATCGACCTAAAGTGCTCATTAGCAATCAGTTTCTAAAAGGAGTGATAAAAAGGCGAAAATAATTACATATTGAATTTCTTTTATTTCAGATAAAGCTATATATTTGCAATTCAATAATTGAAAAACAAACAAAGTACATATCATAAAAGTTATTACAATGACAAAAGCAGATATCGTAAACGAAGTATCCAAAAACACAGGCATCGAAAAAATAGTCGTACAAAGGACTATTGAAGCAATGATGGAAACAATTAAAAGCACCCTAGAGCGCGGAGATAATGTATATCTCAGAGGTTTTGGAAGTTTTGTAGTTAAGAAAAGAGCGGAAAAAACGGCTCGTAATATCTCAAAACAGACCACTATAATAATTCCTGCGCACTACATCCCATCCTTTAAACCTGCAAAAACTTTTGTTACAAAAGTAAAAGAAAACGTTAAGATTCAATAATATAGGAGAACATTAAAATGCCAAGTGGAAAAAAACGCAAACGTCATAAAATGGCGACACACAAAAGAAAAAAACGACTAAGAAAAAATCGTCATAAGAAGAAGAAATAATAGCCCTTAAATTAGGGAGGTAAAAGCTATTATATCCCGTAAACCTATTGAGCCAAGCTCTTTAGGTTTTCGTTGTTTATATACTAATATTATCATACATTCATGCTAAACAATTATTACTGTGAGTAATACAAAAGAGTTAATAATTGATGTGTCTGCATCGGAGATAACTCTTGCACTACTTGAAGATAAAAGAATCGTTGAACTATATAAAGATCATAGCGACAATAAGTTTTCAGTAGGCGATATTTATCTTGGTCGCGTAAAGAAAATAATGCCCGGCCTGAATGCAGCTTTCGTCAATGTGGGGCACGAAAAAGATGCATTTTTGCACTATCTTGACCTAGGACCCCAAATCCGTTCAATGAACAAAATTATTACTGCAGCTCAAAACGGTAAAGTTGTTACTCCTTTAAGTAGAATTAAACCCGAGAGCGACATTGATAAGAACGGAAAAATTGGAGATGTTTTAATAGAAGGGCAATTAATAGCAGTGCAGATTGCCAAAGAACCCATCTCTACGAAAGGTCCCCGTCTTTGTTCTGAAATAAGTATTGCTGGACGCAATATTGTCTTGATGCCATTTTCAAATAAAGTCAGCATATCGCAAAAAATAACTTCAAGCGAAGAAAAATTAAGGTTGAAAAACCTATTAACCAGTATAAAACCAAAAAACTACGGTGTAATAATTCGTACAGTTGCTGAAACTCAACGCGTTGCAGGTCTCGACCAAGAGTTAAGAGAACTAGTAGAACGATGGGAAGGAGCCCTTAACAAACTTAAGGGAAAACAACCTCCAAAGATAATTCTAGGAGAGATGAATCGGACAACTGCCCTACTCCGGGATTTGCTAAATGATACATTTACAAGTATATACGTAAATGATGCCCCTGCTTTTAACCAAATTAAAGAGTATATACTGGAAATTGCTCCCGACAAACAGAAGATAGTAAAACTATACCAGGGCAAAGCACATATCTTTGAACAATTTGATATTAGCAGACAAATAAAAGCTCATTTTGGGAGAACAGTTGCTATTAAAAAAGGAGCCTATTTAGTAATCGAGCATACAGAGGCGCTCCACGTTATTGACGTAAACTCAGGAAACCGAAGTAAAGCCGAATCAGATCAAGAAAACAACGCTTTTGATGTTAACATAGCAGCAGCGGAAGAGATTGCACGTCAACTAAGATTACGAGATATGGGTGGCATTGTCGTCATTGACTTTATTGATCTAAACGACCAAGAGCACCGGCAGAAACTCTACGACTACATGAAAGAAATCATGAGTAAAGATAGAGCAAAACATCAAATTTTACCATTAAGCAAATTTGGTTTAATGCAGATAACTCGACAACGCGTTCGTCCGGTTATGAATATTAAAACAACGGAATCGTGTCCGGTATGTCATGGTAAAGGATCCGTGCAACCAACCATAATGTTATCCAACGAACTGGAGAACAGAATTAGTTACTACGCCGAAGTCTCAAAAACAAAGGAGATACGAATAATTATGCACCCCTACCTGCATGCTTATTTAACCAAAGGGATTTTTAATAAAATGTGGAAATGGCGTTTCAAATATAAAATTTGGATCAATTTGGTTGCCGATCATTCCCTAAACTTTCTGGAATACCACGTTTTCGACAAAAAAGGAACTATTTTAAAATAAAGCAATTGCAACAAGTTAAATTAATAATAGCTTGTTGCAATTTTATTTTAATGAGTGAATCATTGGCCAACTAAATTTATAAAATCTCCGCCAATACTAAAAATAGATTCAAAATAGCTTTAAAATGGTCCTCCTAAGACCCAATGTTTTAAAATTTGCAGTATGTATATTGTATTGACAAAATCTGAGACAACTCCCAAAAAAATCGTTTATTGAATTAGTATTGGCTTTTAGATCAAGGTTATATAAAGGAAATCGTAAGTAGATCTGGTGGCTTATACGTATTGCAATTGGATAATTAATGATGTGTTGGGGCTTAATAAAATTCTTTCCTAACAATATTGCCACCGATGGAAATCAACAAAACAAATAGACAGTATTATCGAATAACAACTAAAAAATTGTCGTCTATAATCGAAGATCTTTCTTTGAAAAATAGAATTACTAAAGAGTGGCAAAATTTTTGATAATATAGAACATTCATTAAATATTTCGATCACATAAACATTTATTTAAATTTTCCGCTATGAGAAAAATTACATTAATCTTGATTGCTACTTTTTTGAGCGCATTAGCATTCAACGTTTCCGGTCAAGTTTTGGAACCAGTAAAATGGAACTTTACATTAGAACATATTGATCAAAACAATTATAAAATTGTTGGAACAGCAACCATGGATAAAGGATGGCACCTTTACTCACAAAATCTTCCAGAAGGAAACATCGCTCTTCCAACCCTTTTCACATTCGAACAAAACAGCAATTTTGAGCTGATTGAGTCCGTTAAAGAGATATCGAAAGTAATTGAAGAAGAAGATGCCATAGCGGGTGTGCCAACGCGCTATTATAGTGGTAAAGCTGTTTTTGAGCAACATGTTAAACTATTAACAAACGATGCAACCATAAGCGGAGTTGTTGAATTTATGGCTTGCAACGATGAGCAATGTATTCCACCCGCCGAACATGAATTTGTTTTGTCCCCTTCCGATAAAACAGAGACATCAATTGTTGAGACAGCGGATAATAAGGAGAAATCAAGTTCAGGATTATGGGCCGTAATTATTGAAGCTGTTTTATGGGGTTTTGCAGCACTACTAACACCTTGCGTATTTCCAATGGTTCCAATGACGGTCTCCTTTTTTATGAAAAATGGAGAAGACAAAGCCAAATCGAAACTTCTAGCAGGAACATTCGGAACATCCATAGTTTTGTTGTACACTCTTCCCATTGCAGCCATAATTTTTGGCACTTATTTCTTCGGAGGAGAATCAGTAACAGCCGACATTTTCAATTGGTTATCAACACATTGGATTCCGAACATCCTCTTTTTCGCCATATTTATGATTTTTGCAGCCTCCTTTTTCGGAGCGTTTGAGATTGTTTTGCCGAGCTGGATGGTAAATAAAGCCGACTCAAAAGCAGACAAAGGTGGATTGATAGGTACATTTTTCATGGCGCTAACACTTGTATTAGTCTCTTTCTCGTGCACAGGGCCTATTGTAGGAACAATAATCGTGAAATCGACCCAAGGCGAAATTTGGGAACCGGTTGTAACCATGCTGGCATTCTCACTTGCCTTTGCCTTACCATTTACACTATTGGCAATTTTCCCATCATGGCTAAAAAATCTTCCAAAATCCGGAGGATGGTTAAACAGTGTTAAAGTCGTGCTTGGCTTCATCGAAGTTGCCTTAGGATTCAAGTTTTTAAGCGTAGCCGACCAAGTTTATCACTGGGGTTTATTAGATCGCGAAGTATATCTAGCCATTTGGATTGTAAGTTTTACTCTATTGGGATTCTATTTATTGGGAAAATTAAAATTCAAACACGACTCCGACTCATCGCACACAAGCGTAACCCGATTATTTTTGTCAATGATCACCTTTACGTTTGTAGTTTACATGATACCCGGGATGTGGGGTGCGCCTTTAAAAGCACTAAGTGGATATTTACCTCCACAGCAAACACTGGATTTTGATATGCCTAGAATTATACGCGAATCAACAGCAAATATTAATGTTGTATCAAATAATGGTTCCTTAAAACCGGTATCTGAAACATGCGATCAACCAAAATATGGGGATTTCTTACACCTTCCACACGGATTAAAAGGTTATTTTGACTATGAGCAAGCTCGTGCCTGTGCCACAGAACAAAACAAGCCCCTATTTATCGATTTTACTGGACACGGATGCGTCAATTGTAGAGAGATGGAAGCCAACGTTTGGAGCGACGCAAGGGTTCTTAAATTGCTGCGAGAAGAGTTTGTTATTGTAGCACTGTATGTGGATGATAAAACCGAAATTGCAGAAGAAGAGTGGGTAAAAAGCACCCGCGATGGAAAAATAAAGAAAACTCTTGGTAGAAAATATGCTGATTTTCAGGTAACACGCTATAACACAAATGCGCAACCCTATTATGTAATTAACGATGACGACGAAAATCAACTCCTTCCTGCAAGAGCCTATAATTTGAATGCGGATGAATTTGTTGTTTTTCTAAAAAAAGGAATTGAGAAATACAAACAAACAAAATAAAAGCAATCCAATAATTATCAAAAGTAAATCGATTGGGAAATTATTTTCACCATCGATTTACTTTTTTTAAACAATATAAATTACAGATTAGTAAGAGATTAAACGTATCAATATAAATAAAGCAGGAAAAACAATTATAGAACTGATATATTATTAATATCTTAGGCGTGGTTTTTGACTTAAATACTAATATCTTTAAAAACATTGCCAATAATAATGACACAATAAAATCAAAGTGTAATAATACTTAATAGAGTAATTCTGCCCCTGCCAAACAGAGAAAAATGAATTTACGCCACACATTATTAATATTTTTTTTACTCGGTATTTTTCTTAATTCATATTCAAAACTGAATGTTGAAACTGAAATACTATACCTAACCGATACCGAGCAAAAAATATCCAACAACGACATCCTTTCAAAGATTGGAACTTTTAAAGATATTGAAATCAATAAACTTAACTTTGCCCCCAATAATGGCAACATTTGGTTACTTGTAAAAACAAGTAATCGTTCCAGTAAAGAGATAAATGTCGTTTGTGAAATTGATAACTTATTCATAAACCCAACGTTTCTTCCCATTGCCCCCAACGAAATATTTTTAGGCTCTAACTGCTTCCGCCCCATTGACATACACTCACATAACATATCATACAATCTCGCAAGTAATGTAACTTATCAGTTTTTAGTGAAGGTTGAGAGTTTGAATTTCCCAACAGCCATTCCTTTAAAAATCAAACTAGCCGAAGAATTTGCACGCCATGCAACGTTACACTCCATGATCATTGGTTTCATAGTTGGGTTACTATTTGTGATCATTTTTATTAGTCTAAACCTATGGATTTTTGGACGAAGTAGAATGTCAGCGTTCCTTTTTGGTTTTCTTACCGCTACATCGACCTATTTTTTGATCATGGAAGGGTTGCCAATGCTTTTCTTAGGCTATGAAAACAGAGCCTTTGCGGTAGTGATTGCAAAAAGTTTGCTCCCTTTAAGTGTGGCTTTTTTAGGATTGTATTTAAATGATTTTTTCGATATCAAATCATACAACTTAAAAAGACACCGGCTCTATACTTATGTGGGAATAGGATTAATATGCATAAGCATACTTTTTATTATTTTCCACAAATACAGCAGTACAATCTATCAATTATCCTATGTGTTTGTAGCCCTTGGAATTATTTATCTACTATCAATACCTTACGATGCCCGAGCAAGAAAAGGCAATCAAACAACAATAATCACCACAGGACTTGTTCTATTTGCACTTTTCCTGTCACTAAAAATAGCGTTCGACTTAAGTATCATTAACCTGAATATAATCTCTTCACATTGTCCGAAAATTGGATACCTCCTTTTAATTACATGTATAAGCATTGCAATTGCAAAACGTTTTAGAAAACAGTCAAGCAATTTAAAATCGTTAAACAATCACCTAGATCTATTAGTTAAAGAGAGAACCGTTGAGATTAATAATCAAAACGAAGAGCTTAAAACTCAAACCGAAGAGATGGAAGTTCAAAAAGAGGAACTTGAGACTCAAAAAGAGGAGTTAGAAGCTCAAAAAGAAGAGTTAATAACTCAAAAAGAGATGCTTATTACTCAAAATGTTGAATTAGAGCGTCTCGAATTGGTAGCTTCAAAAACAGAGAATGTCATCTATATTTTTTCGCCCGAAGGTTCTTTAGTGTGGTTCAATAGTTCCTTCAGTAGCCTATTGGGCATGACGTATAATGATTTTATTTCCGTTGGTAAAGATATACAAATAGACGAGATTAGTTCAAACTCTGAAATTAGAGGATATCTGGAACAATGCTTGAAAAAAAATGCCAAAGAGGTATATGAATCGCCCTTGATGGTGAATGGAAAACAACACTGGTATCAAACCACCCTAACACCAATTTCTGAAGATGGCGTAGTAAAATACGTCGTTGCCATTGATAGCGAGATTACACGGTTAAAGCACTACGAGATTGAACTCGAGGCACAACAGAAACTTGCAGTAAAAAGAAAAAATGAGCTGGAAGAACAGCAATCTGAAATGAACGATAGCCTTCGCTATGCTCAACGAATACAAACCGCAATCCTTCCACAAGGAAAAGATATAAAACGTTTTTTTCCTGAAAGTTTTGTGCTTTTCAAACCAAGAGATATTGTAAGTGGCGACTTCTATTGGTTTCACCGTATTGGAAACAAATTTGTATTCATAGTTGTGGATTGCACCGGACACGGCGTACCAGGAGCCTTTATGTCTATAATTGGTACCTATTTGTTAAATAATATCATAATTCAGAATAACGAAACTCGGCCCGCTGAAATTTTAAAACAGCTAAATCGCAAACTCAAAATATCCCTTAAAAACGAAAACTCACACCTTCAAACCAACGATGGAATGGACGTATCTTTAGTTACAATAGACCTAGATACCAACAAACTGTTTTTTTCTGGTGCATTACGTCCTTTGTTTTTATGTACACAAGGCGATTTTTTAGAAATAAAAGGCGACAAAATCCCAATAACCAGTGAAATAGCCGGAAATGTAATGGCACAATACAAAGAGTGGGATTT
>JAQVXQ010000140.1 GCA_028709085.1 Salinivirgaceae bacterium
CAAACGTCATTTTTAAAAGCGATGAATTCCTACTGAAATTTTCAGCATTAATCCTTTTCACTCGTTGAAACACTTCTTTATCATAAAAGTTAGCATGTTCATCCCCCTCCCAAGTGTCAACAGCATAACATTTTGTATCAAATTTCAACTCCTCAACAGCCTGACAAAAAGAAAAATAAGAATTACCTGAATGGGTTCCTAATTCAACAAAAATAGTTGGGTTTAGTCTTTCAATTAAATAAAATGCAAACGGAATATGCTGAACCCAACCATATGGTTTTTCGATAAAATTTGGTTTGCTGTACTGGTAGTTTCCTTCTATTTTCATCTTTATTTACTTTTCAAATTAGAGCTATAAAAACTTAATCAAATACTGTTATTTCTATAATCTAAACATTGAATTAAAACTATCAATTGATCTTATTTCAAGGTTATGTAAGATGTAACTGCCTATAAAATCACCTGGATCAAGTCGCACGCTTCCAATTATTTCATCTTCTCTTACTTCAAAAATAAGTCTATTCCTTCCCTTTTCGATCCAATGTTTTTGAGAATTGTGTTCGGAATATTTATTATCGGATTTAGTTTTGAAAAATACTTGCAATTTCGTGGTTTTGTCAACCGTTAACTCAACAGAGAGACAATAACGTTCTTTTTCAGCCAATTTAAGTTCAGGAAGAATTATCATTGGATCATTGGATGTCGATAAAAATCCGAAATCCCCTTCGCTAATCTTAGTATCATCAATATTTTTAATTACAACACCCTCTTCTTGATACAGATCACCGTTGAACTTAAACAGCAAAGGCAACTTTCTAAAACTCTCAGATCGTTTTTGCAACTGAGCTCTTTTCTTTTCAGCTAAAATTATCCTAAATTCATCAATACTAATAACTTTTGTATCCCTTGTCTTCTTAAAATAAACTCCGGTCCAATCCACTTTAATTACCTCCTCATCGAGATCAAAGACCAATCGATAATCTTCAACCGCTTGTTTACAAGCGGGGATTGCGCCCCAATCGTCAACAATACAATAACCTCCAATGGAGAGTTTTGGATACATTGGCAACAACACATCAATAGTTGACTCATACATATCGCCATCAAGACGAAGAACCGACAGCTTCTCAATTGGAGCTATAGGCATTGTATCTTTAAACCAACCCTTCAAGAATTTTACTTGGTTATCCAATAAATTATATGTTTCAAAATTGGAGCGAACATCTTCCTCTGAAACTTGAAGCTCATTAAAAGAGTATAAAATATCGCCCATATCTTCCGGATATTGCTCAACATTGGGTGTTGGAAGGCCTTGAAATGAATCGGCAACCCAAACTGTTTTATTCGAAATTCCAAGAGCTTTCAATATTCCTCGCACAAAAATGCAAGTTCCACCCCGCCAAACTCCAGTTTCGAGAAAATCACCCGGTATCTGATTTTTAATAACCTCGTTAACACAAAACTCTACATTCTCCATTCGCTTCAAGCCAATCATAGTCTCTGCATCAAGAGGCCAATCTCTACCAACCAACCTCTGTTCGTATGACTGCTCAACAAGTAGGCATGTAAACTGGTTGTTGATGAGCTTTTGCGTTGGTTTAAATTGCAACTTATTTATGCGATTTAAACCAATTAAAACTGATTTAAGCAAAGAGATATAATCTCGTTGAAGAGGTGAACTGTAAACTACATGTTGAGGTAAATTACTCATCAATATAAAGGTTGGTGTTGTTAGTTCTTAAATATTGTGCATTTGAACGTTATAATCGGCATTGTCTAAAACAATGATATTCGCGCCACGCTTATATTTCTGGTCCTGATTATTAACCGTAATTACTATTGCATCGTGTATCCAATGGTGTTGAATATGGTTTTGCTGATCACCATCCGACAATGCAATGTTCATTGTATATTTCCCAACCATGATTAGTGGGAATTTTATATCGGTTTGAATAATCACGGTATCGCCGCCCTTGAGTGACGATAACTCTTTATTATATAGATAGTTATTCACTGTAAATAGAGAATTTCCTCTTTTCTCCTTTATCTGTATTCCCAACCCTGGCGACACTAAATTATCCTTTACCGAGATTTGCGCATAAAGAGTTAACCACTCTCCTCCTTCAACAACGTCGACACGTTTATCGCTATCCTTAAAATAGAGTGCCACCTTTTCGATCACAGCTCCATATTCTCCAAACGATTCAAGATTTCCTACATCACTCCACTTTATGTCATTCAACGCAATTTTAGCAGCATCAGACTTGCTTTTTAAAACTATATCGGGTTCTTTTGCTTTTGCTACTTCTTTATTCTTCGGTTTTGTCTCTAATCCATAGGTCATGAACCCCACATATTTTTTCCCAATCTCGTTGGATGGACCAAAATCTTGAATTTGGCCCTCATTAAGCCACAACGTTTTATTGCAAAAATTGGTAATTGACCCAGTGTCATGCGAAACTAATACTACCGTTCTTTTTTGATTAATAAGACTATCCATTGCACGATAACACTTTTGTTTAAAGCGCATATCACCAACAGCAAGAACTTCATCCAAGATCAAAATATCAGGATCTACATGACTGGCAACAGCAAAACCCAACCGGGAACGCATTCCACTGGAATAGGTTTTTAATGGTTGATAAACAAACTGCCCAATATCGGCAAAGGCCAGAATATCATCAAGTTTCGATTCTATTTTCTTTTTGTTGAATCCTAAAATTGTTCCATAAAAATAGATGTTTTCAAGTCCTGTTAATTCGGGATTAAATCCGGAGCCCAGTTCTAGAAGAGAGATAACACGTCCATTAATTTCGAAATTCCCAGAAGTAGGTGTAAGCACCCTCGACAAAATTTTCAGAAGCGTAGATTTTCCACTTCCATTCTGCCCAATAATTCCTAGCGATTCCCCTTTTTCAATCTCGAAACTTACATTACGCAGTGCATAAAAATCGGTATGATAATTCTTTCGCATTGGATGCAATGCCTCTTTCATTCTATCGCGCGACGATTTATAGAGCGGATACATTTTAGAAATAGAATCTACTTTTATAGCGGTTTTAGTATGTTTTGGGAAAGTGGTCATAATGAAACTCAAAAAATTAAATTAACTATAAAACATCGGCAAAATGTGGCTTCAACCTGGTGAAAACCAAGGCTCCAACAACAAAAATAACGGAAGTAAACCCCCAAAAATAGAGCATTGCAGGAATGTCGTCAAAGAACCATACTTTATATATCAACGCATCGCGATACCCATTCACTACATAATGTAAAGGATTTAAACTTGCCAACAATACAGCATTCCCTTTCAGTCGCGCCACAGGCCAAATAACTGGAGTTAACCAAAACAGAAGGGTTAAAAATATTTCGATAGTTTGCTTAATATCGCGAATAAAAACCATAAGAGAAGATGCAAGCCAACTTATTCCAATTACCAAAATAATTCCGCAAAAAAGATAATAAAATAGTTGAAGCCAATAAAGATCAATGGGGTAACCATATGCTACAATAAAAACAAGTAGAACTAACAGCAAAAACAGATGAATCAGCAAAGCTGTTATAACCTTTATTATTGGAATTATTCCGACCCGGAAATACATCTTTTTAATCAAAAATGAGAAATCAATCAGAGATCGCGAACCTCCTGAAATTCCATCGCGTAAGAAAAACCAAGGGATCATTCCTGAAATAAACCAAGGTAAAAAAGGAGTTCCGTCCGCCAAATCGCTACCACGAAGTCCAATTGATACTACAAACCAAATAACAAAAATTATAGCTGCAGGTTGTATAAAAGCCCATGGCAACCCAAGATAAGTTGCAAGGTATTTTTTCTGAAAATCGCGTGTAACCAGCTTTCTAATAATGTAGCGTTGCTGGAGTATTACCTTTAAAAAATAGTAAAAATGCTTTATATGTTTCATTCCAAAAATTGTTCTAAATCAACTGACAATCAGGCAATAATGAGTTTTCATCCCATGTAATTTGCAAAGGTACAATTTTAATGCATTTTTGTGACACAAAAAATCGGTTTTAACAAACATCAATCTGCACCTATAAACATTGAAATTGTGTTTCTATTTTCTTTGCACACAGAACAAACAATTTCAGCAAAGATACCTGTTGAAAGGTTGAGTTGTCGTGGGGTTGAGGGGTTGAGGGGTTGAGCTGTAAAATAGTCTATAATTCTCACGAAAAATGGAACAACAATTTAAAGACTAGTGCCAAAGTAATCCGAAAAGCCTGATATAAAGCATCTTGCCAACCTCTAATCATCGTTTGTCAATTACAGTTTTACAATGCCAAAATAACGCGAGCCAATTTAACGACTGCATTAAGCCCTTTCCTGCACCTCAAAATATTCATCAGCCTAGAACTGATCACTAAAAACATAACGGATTTTTACTAACTTTGCGAGTTCAATTTCACAGCGCAGTTAACCGCTTCATTTGCACGTAATTAAAATCTAAACTATACGGATATGACCGAAATTTCATCAAGGTACAACCCCAACGAAACCGAAGATAAATGGTATAAATATTGGATGGACAACGGATTTTTCAACTCCGATCCCGACCATAGAGAACCCTATTGCATTGTAATTCCTCCCCCCAACGTTACCGGAGTGTTGCACATGGGACATATGCTAAACAATACTATTCAGGATATTTTGGTTCGTAGAGCTCGGATGCAAGGCAAAAACGCTTGTTGGGTTCCCGGAACCGACCACGCCTCTATTGCTACCGAGGCAAAAGTAGTGGCTAAACTAAAACAAGAAGGCATTGAAAAAGCGTCGCTTTCGCGCGATGAGTTTCTGAAACATGCTTGGGAGTGGAAAGAGAAACATGGGGGGATTATTCTTGAGCAATTGAAAAAGCTGGGTGCATCGTGCGATTGGCGGCGTACTAAATTTACAATGGACGAACCCATGTCGCAAAGCGTGCTGAAAACCTTTGTCGATTTGCATAATAAAGGTCTTGTTTACCGTGGTGTACGCATGGTAAACTGGGATCCACAGGCTCAAACCGCAGTAAGCGACGAGGAGGTAATTCACCGTGAGTTGCAGTCGAAACTTTACTATTTGCAATATTTTTTGGAGGATGATCCAAAACAGTCAATAACCATTGCTACAACACGTCCAGAAACCATTTTGGGCGATACTGCCATTTGTGTGAACCCCAACGACGACCGTTTTAAACATCTTGTGGGCAAAAAAGCACTTGTTCCATTGATTAACAGACCCATACCCATTATTGAGGATGAATATGTGGACATGGAATTTGGTACCGGAGCACTGAAAATTACGCCTGCACACGATATAAATGACTACTCGATTGGAATTCGACACAATTTAGACTCCATTGATATTTTCAACCCCAACGGAACACTCAACGAAAAGGCGATTCTATACATTGGGAAAGATCGTTTTGCGGTTCGCGACGAAATTGTAGCGGACTTGCAAAAATCGGGCAACCTAGTAAAAACCGAAAATTACATTAACAAAGTTGGCTTTTCGGAACGTACCGATGCCGTTATTGAGCCTAAACTCTCCATGCAGTGGTTCCTGAATATGAAAGAGTTGGGTAAACCCGCTTTGGACGTTGTAATGAACGACGAGGTGAAATTCCACCCTGCAAAACTAAAAAACACCTACAAACACTGGATGGAAAACATTCAGGATTGGTGTATTAGCCGTCAACTTTGGTGGGGACAGCGCATTCCTGTGTTTTATCTTCCCAACAGCAACGAATATGTTGTCGCTCTAACTGCCGAAGAGGCTTTGGTTTTAGCAAAAGAGAAAACCGGAAACAATAACCTTAATATAAGCGACCTGCGTCAAGATGACGATGTACTAGACACATGGTTCTCATCATGGCTTTGGCCCATCAGCGTTTTCGATGGAATTAACAACCCCAATAACGAGGAGATAAATTACTACTATCCAACCAACGACCTAGTTACAGCTCCCGAAATTATGTTTTTCTGGGTTGCACGTATGATTATGGCAGGACTTGAATACCGCAATGCTATTCCATTCAGCAATGTTTACTACACTGGAATTGTGCGCGATCAACAACGTCGTAAGATGTCAAAATCGCTTGGAAACTCCCCAGATCCCATTGAATTAATGAAAATTTACGGTGCTGATGGCGTTCGTGTAGGAATGCTACTCTGCTCGCCTGCCGGAAACGACCTGTTGTTTGACGAATCGCTACCCGAGCAAGGCCGTAACTTTGGAAACAAAATATGGAATGCATTCCGTCTGGTTAAATCGTGGAATGTTGATTCCAACATCGAGCAACCTTTGGCTGCAAAACAAGGCATTGACTGGTTTAACAACAAATTAAGCGAAACCATTCTCCAAATTGACGATCACTTTACCAACTATCGCATTAATGATGCGTTGATGTCGGTTTACAAACTCTTTTGGGACGACTTTGCCAGCTGGTATCTCGAAATTGTAAAACCTGCTTTTGGTCAGGGGATTGATCAAACTACCCTTGACTGCACAATTGCTATTTTCGATAAAATGATGCGATTGCTACATCCATTTATGCCGTTTATTACGGAAGAGATTTGGCAAGAAATTACGCCTCGCAAAGAAGGTGAATCACTCATGATTAGCACATTACCAAAAGCTGAAGCGGTCAATGAGTCGCTTATTAAAAGCTTCGACTTGCACAAAGAGATCATTAGTGCCATCAGAACCGTCCGAAAAGAGAAAAACATACCCTACAAACAAGAACTAACCGCCTTTATTAAACTGGCTGACAGCGATGTATACCTTGATTTTGGTGCCGTTGTTCAACGACTTACAAACCTCACCGAGTTCTCTACAACTCTTGAAAAGCCAGAGGCTTCTGCCGTTCAAATGATTCACAACCACGAATTGTACGTTCCTGTGTCGGGATTTATTGATACCGAAGCGGAAATCAAAAAGCTAGAGGCTGAACTGGATTATACAAAAGGATTTTTGAACACCGTAATGAAAAAACTGAACAACGAAAAGTTTGTTAACTCTGCTCCCGAAATGGTCGTATCGGCGGAGCGAAAAAAACAAGCCGATGCAGAAGCAAGAATCACAATTATTGAAGAGCAACTGAAAGAGATGAGAAAATAATGCTCCTCATCCAACAAAATATCAAACCAGTAACAAGGGAACCCCAATTTGGAGTTCCCTTGTTTAAACAACCAAAGTACTTGCTATCAAAATTCTTGTCTATCAACATATTATCAGTTTTCAATTTCTGATTTAGAATGGAATCGCATCCCTATTTTTAAACATCTCAAAAAGTATCAAAACCATGTTGCTATAAATCAAAAAAAGCGGTGATTAATAACAACCAATGACACGTTTTCGTATATTTTTGGAAATTAGGGCTCTACGGCTAAAGCCAAAACTAACGAACTGCTAATAACCCCAACATTAAGGCTGGGCTTATTGATCGTAATTGAGTTTCGGGTTTTAGCCCAATATTTCTTTTTGTCATTACAGATTGCAGATTATAAATAAATCTTCCCACTATCAATGACACACGTCGTATGTTTTTGAATATCAGCCATTTCAACTTTAAGAACTTTAGCTAATCTATGAAATACGTTTAACTTATTTATCATTACTAGTTCCTGATAATGTTTCAATATCTATTATGGATACATATTGAACCTGTTCGGGGTTATTTCCCAAACCACAATGTGGTTCAACATAAAGACATGGTTTTGACGATACTAAACCCCTCCAAAGTTCTAAAAATCAGAGGGATGACCAATAGCCCCGAGCGTTGGCTCAGCCGCTGCAAAAGCTGCTGGATAAGCTGTACGACGAGCTTGGTAATCGCTTGGGGAATGGCGGAGAGCAGCGATGAGTACGCTTTTGCTACGCCTAGCCGCTCCCATGCAGTCATGGGGCAT
>JAQVXQ010000141.1 GCA_028709085.1 Salinivirgaceae bacterium
GAATTTTCGGCATGAAACATGGCTCGTTCAATAATTGCCATCGTTAAATCCATGGCGCAACCGCCGTCGGCATTCAAATCTATGATGTAGGACTGAATAGTGCCATCGTTGTTAAATCCTATTTTAAATTTAGAATAGAAACGGTGTCGTTTTCCTGTAATTTTCTGATCATCGTCGCGGCTAAGCACTATTTTCACAGCCTTTCCGGTGGCATTTGCCAACAAAGCTGCCCACGCTGCGGAATGATTTGCTTGCGTCTCTTTCCCTCCAAAAGCACCACCCATTCGGTTAACTTCGCACTCCACCTGATTGGCATCAAGGCCAAGAACCTCTGCAACAACGAGTTGAGTTTCAGTTGGATTTTGAGTGGAACTATATACTTTCATTCCCCCATCCTCAAGAGGCACACAAACACAGGATTGCGTTTCCAAATACCAATGTTCCTGGCCTCCAGTGTGAATATCGCCTTCAAAAACGTGATCCGCCTCTTGCATTGCTTTATCAGGGTCGCCATTTTCTATTTTTCTTGGCGACGACATTCGGCTATTTTTCGCAATTGCATCCTCAATGGTTAATATGGGTTCCTGAATCTCATATTCGATACTAATTAGTCGTTCGGCCTCAACAGCTGCATCATAGGTTTTTGCAGCAATTAACAAAATGGGTTGACCAATGCAAACAACCTCATTAACTGCCAAACAAGGCTCATCTTGCACAAGGTGATTCATTTGGTTGTCGCCCGGAATGCGCTTATAATCAAGAATATCAACAACTCCTTCAACGGCAAGGGCTTTTGAAAAATCGCATTTCAAAATTCGGGCTTTCGCATATTTACTATACACCACTTTGCCCACTAAGATTTGTTCTGCAATACTTAAATCGCCAACAAAAACAGCTTTTCCGGTAACATGTTGAACGGCAGTTATATGATATTTTTCAAGTTCCATTTCAATGATCTTTACAAAATGTAATTACATACAGCCTTTACTTTTTCAAAAGTGCATTCACAATTAAATTCTTGGCAACGTTAATTCGATACTCTGCCGTAGAACGGGCATCGGAAATTGGGGTAAAATCCTCGAAAACATGCCCTGCGGCTTCTTCCACACTTGTGTTATTCATCAATTTCCCTATCATAAGCTGCTCTACTTTTGTTGCCCGTTTGGGTTCAGCTGCCATTCCACCAAAAGCCAGAATTATCTCCTTAATACGATTATTGGAATCATATTCTATGCGTGTGGCAAGCGAAATGGTTGATATATCGACATGTTCGCGCGTAGAGATTTTCCGGAAGCTAACATTTGCATTCGATGGAATATTAGGGATTTGAATCTCAACCAACAGTTCGTTGGACTGCAAACAACTTTTACGATAGCCAACAATAAACTCCTCGAACGATACCACCCGCTTCCCTTCAATACTTTGGATTACCGCATTTGCTTTTAAGGCAAACATCATTGGAATTAAATCGCCTACAGGTGAAGCATTGCAAAGATTCCCTCCTATTGAAGCCATATTCCGAATTTGCAGTGATGCAAAATGGGACAAAACTTCGGAAAGTGCTTTGATATGCATTTCAGCGTACTTTTTCACATCTTCCAAAATTGTTCCTGCACCAATCACTATAAATTCGTGGTTGGAGGAAATCGACTTAATCTCCTTTATTTTAGATATATCTAAAATTTTATCTGCATAAACAAACATCTTATTCTGACGAACAGCAATATCCGTAGAACCACTCACAATAACAGCATCGGGATGCTTTGAGCGCAACGTTAACGCTTCTTTCAGCGACATTGGCAACCAATATTGTTGAGTTTTCGTTGTAATTTCAATGGTTTTGGTTCTGCTGTGAATCTCGCCGAGCAACGCTTTAACATCCGATTCGTTTTCGCTAAAATGGTCCGAAGTGATGTTTAATAATGTTTTCTCGGTAGCTCTGAAAATGCTCTCGTAACCGGTACATCGGCATAGATTTCCCGCCAACGACTCCACAATTGTTTTCCGATCGGGAGTAACTTCATTTTTAAACATGGCAAACTGCGACATCACAAATCCGGGAGTACAAAATCCACACTGACTTCCATGCTCCTCGACCATTGATTTTTGTACCGGATGCAATTTATCGGGATTGTGTGATTTTTGAGCTAGATCTTCGACCGTAATAAGTTGACGACCATGCAGTGACGGCAAAAACATAACACATGAATCAACTGCTTTATAAACCAAATTACCATTGGAATCCAATTCGCCAATTACAACAGTGCATGCGCCACAATCGCCTTCAGCACATCCCTCTTTTGTTCCGCGTGTTTCGGGATTTTGACGCACATAATTTAATACGGTTGTGGATGGCCTAATTCCACTTTCGGCAAAGTCAATGCGGACAATGCGATTATTTTGAACAAATTCTATACTGTTTTTATTCATCTACGTTTGAGTTTTATTCATCGATTGACTAAAAAAATCAGTTCCCAAATATCAAAAGTAAGATTGTAATCGACTATTTCATGATTGGGCACTATTTTTCACATCAATAATTTTAGCGAGAATACTAATGGCAATTTCGCGTGGCGTTTGCGCATTAAACGGAATTCCAATGGGCATATCTATTTTTTTGAGATCTTCGTCGGTTAATATATTGTTGCCAATAGCATTTCTACGAAACTCGGCCACCTTTCGTTTGCTTCCAATCATTCCAAGATAATAGATATTTTCTTTGGCCAAACGGAGGGTGATTTTCTCATCAAATTCATGTTGAGGTGTCATGACCACAGCATAATCGGTGGGTTTAAATTCTATTTTATCTAAACTATCCATATAATCGCCCAATATTATATTTGCATAACTAGCATCAAAATCTTGAAAAATTGTGGGTCGATTATCAACAAAAATGATATTAAATCCATTCTCCACAGCATAACGTCCCACTTCGCGACCAATGTGACCCGCTCCGAAAATGTAAAGGTCGGGATTGGGGTAAAATGGCTCAAAATAAAGGGTTACGCCACCACCGCACTGCATTGCAAAATCGGCTTCGAGTTGATATGATTTCACCTCTGGGTTTCCTGTTTTTAAAATCTCTGGAGCATGTTCAATAGCCTGTTTTTCAATGGATCCACCTCCAATTGTACCCTCAATTGTGGCGTCGTTATAAATAATCATTTTCGCCCCTGCTTTGCGAGGCGAAGAGCCCTCCGTTGACACGATAACACACAACACAAACGACTTTCCAGATTTTAATATTTGACTGAATTTATGGAGTATATCCGACATAATTTATCCGTTATTAATTAAGGGATTGATTTTAACCATACAATATACCCATTTTTTGAAAATTAAATCATGTTCTTTGAGAAAACGACGTATTCTTTTTTTTAATTATAAATTCTGTTTGGATCTATTGGCGTGCAATTTCCGTGGAGCGTAGTGTGATAGCGATACCATAAATTAAGGTGGAAGATCACAACTGAATTATTACGATATTTTCATGTTGTAACTTTGAAAATGAAAAAAGAATTCGCAAAAAACAAATTTAAAAAGTAGATTGCCGTTCTTTGAACTTAGAAATTTTGAAAACATTGGAACTATGGAACTATTATTGGTTTTTATTGTAGGCTTGGTACTTGGAGCCTTAATAATGTGGTATTTAGTGCGAAAAACTGGATTAAACCGATCTTCGATAACCACCGAGGAACTGAACGAAAGGTATATTGCACGCGAAATATATGACTCCGCAAAATCGAGTATAGATACTAAAGAGTATCAAATTATTGAACTCAACAAAACAGTAGCCCGAACGGACCAGGATAACATAAATTTGAGACAAATCATTGAAAATCAAGGAAAAGAGGCTGTGAAAATGGAGGCTCGATTACGAACTGAATTCGAAAACTTATCGAATCAACTGCTGGACGAAAAGAGCAAAAAGTTTATTGCGCTCAACGAAAAGAACATGGGCGACATTTTAACTCCGCTTAAAGAACGAATTCTGGCCTTCGAGAAAAAAGTTGACGATACCCATAAAGAGGATATCCGCGAACGGGTATCGTTAAAAACGGAGTTGGAGCATATCCTAAAGCTAAATCAACAAATGAGCGAAGATGCAAACAAACTCACCAGCGCCTTAAAAGGCAATAGCAAAACACAAGGCGATTGGGGCGAAATGCAACTGGAGCAAATATTGCAATATACGGGTCTGGAAAATGGAATTCACTACAAAAAACAACCATCACTGAAAGATGAAGATGGGAATAATTTGCGTCCCGATTTCATCATTAACCTTCCCGACAACAAACACATTATTGTGGATTCAAAAGTATCATTAACCGCCTACGAAATGTTTTTTAATGTGGAAAAGGAAGCAGATAACTCCAAATTTCTAAAGGAACATATCAGTAGTATTCTTCGCCATATCCAACAATTAGGAGATAAAAACTATCATCAACTTTACGGTGTAAATACCATCGACTATATTTTGATGTTTATTCCGGTTGAACCTGCTCTCTATGTAGCTCTGAAAGAGGATTCTACGCTATTTGAAAAAGCGATGAGAAATAATATTGTTCTTGTTACTGGAACAACTCTGTTGGCAACCCTCCGGACAATCTCCTTTATTTGGAAACAGGAGGATCAGACCCGAAATGCTGCCGACATTGCCCGCGAAAGTGGAAAATTATATGACAAATTTGTTGGTTTTATGCAAGATCTCACGAATGTTGGCGAAAAACTCGATGGGGCAAAAGATGCTTGGCACAGTGCTTTCAACAAACTCTCCCAATCGAAAAAACAGGGCGATACGATTATTGGAAGAATTGAACGGATTCGTAAAATGGGGGTTCCAACTACTAAAAGTATTCCAGAACAATTCACAGTTGGATTCGACGAAGATGAACAAATAAAAGAGTTAGAATAACAAATCTGGGAACGCACTGCATTTCTATTTTGTCATAAAAACGGCTGTTGTAAGAGTCGCTTATTGGGATTGGATTCTCTTTTATTTCTTCCGTTTCCCTTTTGTAACAATATTGTTAAACCAATCAAAAGAAAATCGATACAATAAACCGAGCAACCCACAAATCAATGTAATAAAGGAACAACCGATCCATGGCGATATAATTTTAGTTGAAAAGTGTTCTGTAAAACTCAAAAAACCAACATTTGTTACCAAAATAAGAGCCAATCCAAAAATGGGCATTAAGATGAAAACAAAGATAAAGGAAAAAAGAAAAAACGCTTTGTACTTTGCATTTGCAAGAAATCTGGGAACAAAATAGAAATAGAATGTATAGAAACTGACCAGAAATAAAACGGCTAAGTCAATAGTAGAAAAAAGAACATAGGTTGTATTATCGATTGGTACGTCATCGGAACTAAAGAAATAGGCTACCAATAAAGCGATAATCCACACGGGAAGATGGAGTAGAACTAGGATTGTTTTCTTGCTCATAATTCAATATTTAGTACTCGTAAGAAAACACTAATTCGGATTTCCCACAGGTAAATATCCGTCAATTTTCCAATATAACCAAAAATAATCCATAAATGAGGCGTATATATCTGTAATACCAACAATTTCATCTGTCAATGCCACGGAATTATGCTCAACGGGCCTATGGAGTAACTACAAATCTATCGGATATAATTTGCCCATTAATGGTCATTGAAGCGAAATAAACACCAACCGGCAAATGATTCGGTACAGTGATGATCCTTTTTCCATCCATTTCAAGAACATTGTATTGAGCAACAATTTCGCCCTTAGCACTTACAATGGTCAATGGGGAGTTCAGTTGCATAGGTTGTCCAATTTTCAAGCAAATTTCGTTGGTAGCTGAATTGTACCATGAGATAAGTCCATTACGATTATTATTTATGTTTCCTATATTTCCAATTGCCTGATATTCAAACGCTCCCATATCAATTCGGGCATTACTAATTCTCGGATTCCCTGCCAAATCAACTTCGGGCATCATAAACCCTGTCATATCGGACAATCCTCCATCGACTCCGGGTGAATTTTGCAAAAGAGCAAACGGATTTTCGCCTGTTTCAACAAACAACGGTTCCTCCTCGTTACAATCCAAATATACTCCGGGATATTCACCTCCACCAAAATCAGCAACACCACCCTCGTAAATTCCATTCATAAATTTTGGGGTTGACAATGCGTCAAAAACAAAAACCTGATGGCTATAACCGGCTTCAGCCCTGTTATTCCAAAATATACAATTCAAAATCATAGAGGCACTTCCCTCGTTGAAATATATTCCACCTCCATACATCGATTTCCCGTTAATCACAGTATTGTTTACAAAACTGGGTGACGAAGCGAGTAATGTTACCGCTCCTCCAAAAAATGTAACGCTATTGTTATTAAATAAATTATTGATAATATTACCCCCGATAGGCGCTCTCAAAACCCCAAGTGCTCCTCCTAATGCGCTAAAATTAGATTCAAACGTGTTATGAATACACGATGGCGCAATTCCTTCAAACGTACAGGCGCCTCCCATTCCCGTTGACGTATTTGAATGGAAATGATTCCAAAAAAGATCCACCTCTGAATTAAACCCGTGTATTGCACCACCATATCCCCAGAAATCTTCTGATCCTCCGTGATTTAAAACAAAGGCATTATATTCAATTTTTGCTTTCGAATTCAATAAATATATGGCTCCGGCATGCAAAAAAGCTCGATTATTTGAAAACGTACAATTGGATATTCTCAATTTTGAAAACCCCTCAACATGCATAGCTCCCCCACTTTTTGTGGTAGTATCTGTTTTTGCATACTCAAATCGGCAATATTCAAAAACCGAAGAATCAGATTGCTCATTATTACTCTTCATGAAAATGCTTTTCCATCCTCCTTCATTTACAAAAAGATTGCTAAATCCTGCCGTGTCGGTTGCAGTAAAAAGGATGGAATCACTCTCTGTTCCAATGGCACGAATAGAACCATATACGGACAAACCATAAAATCCTTGGAAATGAACAATCACTCCGGGATTTATTATAAGATCAGCACCAAGCGGAACTTTGATATGATCAATAACGTTAACGGTATCAGCACTCCAAGTACCCGATACGTCGCCCGACACCTGAATGGATGTTTGGGCAGATAATGAGAGGCTGAAAATTGTCAGCCACGAAAACAATAGCTTATTCTTCATGATACATTCCTGTTTATAAATCAGACTAATATAGAGCATTGTCTGAATACGTCTCTGCAAATGTATCAAAAATAATTGTTGTAACTTGATTATTTCTTGTCGTAATTGGAGTACTTGAAGCCTAATAAATAAAAGGCATTATTTTGAGCAAATTGAATAATATCCAAAATGTGCTTTTCACAATCCGAACCTCTATAAATGCCAAATATGAGTATTAACCTCGACTAATTCACATTCATGTGTTTAATAAACGGGTTATTATTGCGCTCTTGACCAATGGTAGAAGAAGCTCCATGACCGGGAAATACTTTAGTTTCGTCGGGCAAAACCATTAATTTATGCTGAATTCCCTTCAATAAGGTTTCATAGTTTCCATAAATAAGGTCAGTACGACCAATGGAATCTTTAAACAAAACATCGCCTGTAAAAAGAACATTGGCATCTTTTATATGAAAAACCAAATGACCGGGAGTGTGTCCTGGAACATGCAGCACATCAAATTGAAAATCGCCACACTCAATAACTTGTCCCTCGTCGATGTATTTACCAGGATATGGGGGTTCAATGGAAATATCCAATCCCAACTGAGCAGCATAACCGATGGTTTGATCAATTAAAAACTCGTCATTTTCATGTGCTGTGGGCGGTATTTTAAACTTTTGATAAACAAAAGCAT
>JAQVXQ010000142.1 GCA_028709085.1 Salinivirgaceae bacterium
GACTCTGCCGGATTAAACATCATGTTTTTTTTAGGATCCACTTTGAGCATAAAATATTTGAGCGCACCCAGCGACACCAATTTGTTGATGGCTTCTATTTCTGGTTCGGTCATTCCATTGAGTTTTCCCGACTCTTGGGCTAAATCGCGAGCTGCTTGTTGCATTTCGTCGAGCAAATCGTCGGCATCGACCACGGTTCCTTCACGCGATTTCATTTTTCCGGAGGGTAATTCCACCATTCCGTACGAAAGATGTTCAATTTGGCTTGCCCAGTCGTATCCTAATTTCAGTAAGACTTTTTGTAATACCTTAAAGTGGTAATCTTGCTCATTACCAACTACATATAAATGTTTTTGAATGTCGAATTCCTCAAATCGTTGAATGGCAGTTCCAATGTCTTGGGTCATATAAACCGATGTCCCATCTTTTCGCAAAAGGAGTTTTCGATCGAGTCCTTCGTTGGTTAAATCGATCCAAATTGAGTTGTCTTCGTCTTTTTGAAGAATGTTATTTTCAATGTTTTTCAGTACTATTTCGCGACCCAGTTTGTAGGTTTCCGATTCGTAGTATGTTTTCTCGAATTCAATACCTAGACGTTTATAGGTTACGTCGAATCCTGCGTAAACCCAATTGTTCATGGTTTCCCAAAGTTCAATAACTTCCGGTTTGCGTTGTTCCCAATCGCGCAACATTTGGCGAGCTTCAATAATGGTAGGAGCAATATCTTTTGCAATCTCTTCGGTGTCGCCTTGCACCACAAGTTCTCTAATTTGGTTTTTGTAGTGTTGGTCAAACATTACGTAATAGTCGCCAACAAATCGGTCGCCCTTTATTCCTGTACTTTTGGGAGTAGCACCATTTGCATGTTTTTTCCATGCAACCATCGATTTGCAGATATGGATTCCGCGGTCGTTCACCAAATTCACCCGAGTAACTTTGTTGCCATTGGCAGTAAGAATCCGCGCAACGCTAAATCCAAGCAGGTTATTTCGGATATGTCCCAAATGCAATGGTTTGTTGGTGTTTGGCGACGAGAACTCAATCATTACATGTCTCGACGCGTCCATCTCTTGGGCTATTCCAAAAGTGGGGTCTTCTTCGATGTTTTGAAGCGTGGTTTTCCAAAAACGTTCGCTGAGCGCTAAGTTCAAAAAGCCTTTGATGATGTTATATCCGACAACAATATCCGATTTTGCCATAAGTGCCTCAGCAATAGCTTTTCCTGTCTCTTCGGGTTTTAGTTTCGAGAAACGTAAAAGAGGGAACACTACTAATGTGTAGTTTCCCTCAAATTCTTTCTTTGTTGGTTGTATCTGAATAACGGTGTTATCAGTGCAATTATAGAGTGTCTCTAAGACTGATTTTACTTCTGCTTGTAATGTTTTTTGTACGTCGGACATGATTTCTGAATTTTGCGGAGCAAAGGTAGCAAAAAAAGCCGGTTCAAGCACTATTACAGCGTTCTATTGATGTCGAAATTCTCAAGTATTTCACCAATTTTTGCTAAAAACATACCTCCCAACGACCCATCAACTACGCGGTGGTCGTATGACAGCGATAATATTATTTGATGACGGATTCCAATGGTATCGCCCTGAGGGGTTTCAATTACTGCAGGACGTTTTTTAATGGCACCAAGGGCTAAAATTGCCACTTCGGGTTGGTTGATTATGGGCGTTCCTGAAATATTATTAAACGATCCAACATTGGTAACGGTAAATGTTCCGCCTTTAATTTCGTCGGGTTTAAGTTTGTTGGCGCGGGCACGTGTAGCAAGGTCGTTCACGGTTTTGGTTAATCCAAGTAGGTTTTTCTCTTCCGCATTTTTTATCACGGGAACAATGAGGTCGCCCGACGGCAGTGCTGTGGCCATTCCGATATTAACTTCGTGATGAACAATTACTTCGTTCTTTCCCACCGATGCGTTGACATTTGGAAATTGTTTAATGGCGCTTGCCACCGCTTCCATAAAAAGAGGGGTGAAAGTCAGTTTTTGCCCGTGTTGCTTTTCGAATGCTGCTTTATTCTTATTGCGCCACAACACCATGTTAGTCACGTCGGCTTCTACAAACGAAGTAACGTGTGGTGCTGTTTGAACCGATTGAACCATTCTGTCGGCAATTATGGTGCGCAGCCTACTCATTGGGATAATGGTATGGAGTGCCGAGTCGGTTGAATATGAGGTTGTTGGTTCTGCTTTTTGTGTTGGAGCGGGAGTCGATACAGAAGTTGGGGAAGTTATTCGTTTGTCTAGGTAGGCTAGGATATCGTCTCTAGTTACACGACTATCTTGTCCGGTCCCGACTATATTTACAAGTTCGTCAGCAGAAATACCTTCGTTTTTCATAATTGACTTTACAAGGGGCGAAATCCATGCCTGGCGACCACTGGGTGCGGGTATTGTGTGTTGAGATTCCTTTTCAGATTCAAGCATCGGCATTTTGTCACCAGCAATGTTCTTTTTCGACGGTTTTGCATTGCCACTATCATCGGTTAATAGCAAATGAGCAGGAATGTCAACATGGTCGGCAACGCTCATTACGGCAATTAAATCACCAACTTTGGGTATTTCGCCTTCGGTAAAGAAGAATCGTTCTACCACACCTTCGGCGGGAGAAAGCACTTCGGTATCTACCTTGTCGGTAGCAATTTCGGCTATGGGTTCGTCGAGATTAATGGTGTCGCCTACTTTTTTAAGCCATTGCATTAGAGTTGCTTCTATTATTCCTTCGCCCAGAGCGGGAAGCATTATTTTAACTTTTTTTGACATTGCATTCGGTGTTTGAATCGTATTTTTAAATAGGTTGAAGGTGTTTGAAAACTACCTCAATATAGTATGACATTCAGACAAATAAATGTCTAAAATGTTTAATAATAGTGATTAATAATAATCATTATTGTTAGATGTAAAATATATTGTCCACTACGGGACGAAACCCAAAATTGCAAATGGCTTTCTACCAATATTTTATCCCGACTGGATAATGCCGTTAGGCATTAAATATCGGTAGGAATACAAAGCAATCCCTGAGTTAACGTCCCGTTAGGGACGTAACAATTATCAAATGGATTTGGTGTATCTATCCATTTTTTTTGAGTCCATTAGTTATATGAGGATATAAAACGCTTATCCATTAGCACTACGAGGGGTTTAAACCCTCGTAGTGCTCTTTTCTGATTATTTGCCAACACTGTATGGTTTCCACCAATATTTTGCAGGATAAACAGAATCCCCAACCATTACCGATTCTCCAATTTCAGGTGTTGTGACCGATAAATTTAAAGAATCTGCTTTAACCAAAAACCGTTCAATGGGATCGGTCCAATCGTGAAGTGCCAATGTAAAAGCGCCCCAGTGGATGGGCATGGAGAGTTTACTTTTTAAATCCAGGGCAGCCTGTGCCGACTCTTCGGGCATCATGTGGAATTGTTTCCAGTTGTTGTTGTATTGACCATTCTCTATGAGCGAGAGATCGAATGGTCCATATTTGTCGCCAATCTCTTTAAAATGAGTATCATATCCGCCGTCACCACTGAAAAAGATATTATGATTTTCTCCTTTTATCACCCACGAACACCAAAGCGTTGATGCACGATCAAACATTCCTCGACCTGAAAAATGGCGAGCCGGTGTACAAACTAAACTAATGTTTTCAAAATCAATATCTTCCCACCAATTTAGTTCGTTAATTTTCTCTTTGTCAACGCCCCATTTTACGAGATAATTGCCAACACCCAATGGCGTGAAATATTGACCAACTTTGCCCTTTAGTTTCTTTATTGTTTTATAGTCGAGATGGTCGTAATGATCGTGCGAAATAATAACGGCATCCACATACGATAGCTTCTCAATATCGAGGGGAAGTTCATTGGAATATCGTTTTGTCCCTGCCCAAGAAACAGGCGATGGTCTCTTTCCAAACATGGGATCAATGAGAATTACTTTTCCTTGCATCTCCAACAAAAACGTAGAGTGTCCCATCCAAGTTAGTCGGGTTGCGATTGAATCTAGTTTTCCAATGGTCAACGGATCAATTTTCAGCGTTGGAATATTTGTGTTTGGCCTTTTGTTGGGTTTGCTTTTAAACATCTCCTTCATTAAAGCCCAAAAATGGACATCCATTTCGGTAACACTTTGGTTAACGAATTTCCCATCTTTGTAATTCGCCAGTTGAGCATATTTCTCCTTCTGCTCTTTGGGTATGCTCTCCCCAAACTGAGGATTTAAGAGTAAAAATAAAGATAACGTTATTATCATAAGACCAATTATTATTGAAATTGAAATACCAACCATTTTAAATGTTTTTTTCATGGACGATTTGAGTTCCTGTATATTTTATGTTGTTCACGAGAACCGATTTAGTTCCTGCAACTAAACGTTCAGCACGAAGATTTGTTTTCGGGGCGTTAATATGCAGGTTTTTTGCGGGATATTTCTTTTGAAATTAGGGGAATTCCGCATCAGAAAGTGTGTGTGAAGTTTTAAATGCGATTAATCAGGGACTAAATCAAATCATAACGAAAAATAATAATTTGTTACTATTTATTATTAATAAAGTAGTATTTTTGTCAATAGTACGGTATTTTTTTGCCACGAATGCACGAATTGTATTGATTATCAGGGAATTGAATCAATACATTTGCAATAAACATATGTCATTGTATTTCAGAGAATTACACAAATATTTACCGAACTATTGTTTGTAGAACAACAGCTTTATATAGATTGCTAATTACGAGGCATACATTGGGAATGAACGTAGTTTGCCTGAAATTAAAAGTAGATTATAAGTAAAATGCAGACCCATGAAAAAACTTTTGTACACAACCGCGTTTGTAATGAGTATCGGTATTGTATCGTCTCAAAATTGGCAGCCAATTGTATATGGAATTGAGTATTATTACGCCTTAAACAATTCGGATCAAATCACAAATGTGATAAAAGTAGATTCGGTTCAAAAAGTAGAATCGGATTCGATATTTTATTTAAATAGAATTTTCACAAATTGCGATACTTGTACCGATAATGAGTATGATGCTTTTGCACTGAAAAACCAACCTCAGTTTTTAATGCGCAAAATGATAAAAAAATCGGACAGCTTATTTCAATTTTCAGATACAATTCAATTCTCTGTAAAGCCACTGATGAAATATGGACAGATGTTTCAATATTCAGAAACCCCGGAAGTGAATGCAATTGTTTCGTTTGAAGGAATCGAAACCGTATTGGAGGTTGAGGATTCTGTTAAAATTTTGAGTTTATCCAATGGCAAAATAGTTAAAATTTCGAAAAACTTCGGGATTATCTACTTTCAGCAGAACGATAATTATTATAATCTAATAGGAATAAAGAATGGCAATAGTTTCGGTGTTAATCCATTAACCTTCAACGACTTTTTCGAGTATGAGGTGGGAGATGTTTTTCAGCGTTATTCAACCGATTGGGTTACTGCCGATGATCCTTCTACCTACAGAACTGTAACGAAATTCAGTATTAATTCTAAAACAATAACTGGAAGTACAATACGCTATGAAATAAGTGGATGGAGGTTGCATACTCAACCCGATAATGATGTTTTTGGAGGGTATAGTACTGTAGCCAACCGTTTTTCCGATATTCTGACCTATGTCGATTCAGCAAATCATTTCATTCATTCATATCCCAATCAATTGATTGATATTAATGATCATCTAGGTATTTATGAGTTTGGCTCTGAAAAACTACTCAATAAAGCAGAACATATCTTGATTAACAACCGAAGAGTAATCAAAACCGGAAATTTTGCCGATGAGGCAGGTGAACAAGTAGAGTGGCATCCTCATTATTCTGAATATTCGAATAATTCCGATTTATTGGTTCGCAATTTTTATGGTGTCGATGAGATAGAGTTAATGTATATCGAAGGGTGCGGATACAATTTGCAATATTGGTATTTTGAATTTGGCGGTAGCGATACATTTGTGGGAAGAGTCCATAATGGCGACACAATTGGATCTGTTTCGTCGGATCGACATTTCGAACAATACGCAAGTATTACTCAAAATAGAGAGCAGAAAACAGTTGTATATCCAAATCCGGTAAAAAATAACAGCAACTTGAAAATTAGTACAGATCTCCATGTATTGGAATATCGTTTGATTGATATTTCCGGAACGCTAATTTCCAAAGGCAATGTAATTGGGTCTGAAATCTTTGTAAATACAAATGGAGCGGGATTGTACATTCTCGAATTAGTAACTCAGAATCGGACTTTTGTCGAGCGGATTATTGTTCAGTGAAATGGTTTCTTAATTTGCTTATTGTCAGCATTTAACCCTAATTGCGGATCATATTAGGTTATTTGTAGGAAACATTACATTTGACTCAAGCCATGGGCAATTCCTATATAGTATTCTTTAATTTGCAGGAATTACAGGCAATAATGAAATTAAGGTTTCAGCCAAACATCCCTTTTTGTTATTTCGCATTGCAGAATTTTGAAAAAAAATCTTTCCGCTCATAAAAGAGAACTGAAACTCAAAAGAACATAAAATCGGTCAGCGTTATTTAGGCATTGACATTCCCCACAATGCTATTAATACTGTAACGTTATTTTATAATTGGTTTTATAGCCTTTAACTTTGATGTAGCATGATCGAAAAATGAGATTTAATAATATAAAAAGAGAAACAAATTATATAATGTTTGATCATATATGCCTTACCGAAGAGGTTTATTTTTATTATTTTGATAATAATAAAGGCATGTTTTATTCGAACGCCTGTAATAATGGGAACTGTACGATTTTTTTGTAAATGTGAGGAATGTTTTCAAGTAATTGATTTGCAGTTCAGAATATAATTTATAATATTATGTTAGTGAAAAAATAAATTGGGGAGCAAGGGTTTTATAATTGATTGCAGTTTAGACTTTTACTAAATACACCCTTCGTTTTTATATATATTAGGCTTAAAATGGAATTGCTTTTTTATATGAGAATTTTAATGGAATTTGATGAAAATGCATTATGCAATTTGTCAATTTGCAGTCATCATCCCATAACCGTAACATTGAATTTTGATGACATTTGTCAATTTGTAGAACCAGGGGACAAATTCTAATATAACCAACACAATATAAGATTTCGCATATGAAACAAAACTACGTAGCACTACTTTTTCTGTCGGGAATCCGCACAATCTACTTTAGTAGATCACGCCAACACAAAAACACCCAACACAGGTTCGGTCTGAGCTTGATGCTCCTTATGTTGCTTTTTGCAAATGCAGGATGGGGGCAAACGTATACTCATACAATTATATCTAGAACATGGTCTGCTTATGGTACTCAAACATTAAGTTCTGTTGACTGGGCAGCCACTGCTAGTGGAGGTAGTTATTGGGGGTATGAGGCAACTAAGGGGCAACAATTTGGATCTTCTAAGAGTCCAGCGAACCCTCTTACATTAACTACTTCAGATATTTTGGGTACAATCACAATTATAAAAATATCTACATCAGGTGCATCGAATATTAATGGCACTATGGCTGTGACCGTAGGTGGGGTAGCTTTTTCACCAGCAAGTATAACTCTTACTACAACTAATACAGAATATACTTTTAACGGCTCAGGTTCAGGTGAAATTTTAATTACGTGGAATCAGTCGTCAAGCATAGCATTGTATTTGAAAAAATTGGTTGTTGAATATACTTCCGGTTCTACCCCCACCATCACTCTTGCTCCAACGACCCTCTCCGGTTTCAATTATACCGTAGGTGCGGGACCCAGTGCTGCACAATCA
>JAQVXQ010000143.1 GCA_028709085.1 Salinivirgaceae bacterium
GGATGCTTTTTGGCGCGCTAAAATTCAGCGATCATCCAAAAGCCGTTGTTAAAAAGATTGATATTTCAAAAGCCGTGGCATTTACGGGAGTGAAAAAAGTATTCACCGCCAACGATATTCCGGGCGATCACCTAATTGGATTAATCCTTAAAGATCAGTCGGTTATGATTGCCGAGGGAGAGACAACCCACTTTATTGGTGATGTAATTGCCGGAGTGGTTGCCGAAACCGAAGCCATTGCTCGCGAGGCCGTAAAGCTGATTGAAATAGAGTACGACGTTTTGAATCCAGTTACCGATGTTTTCGAAGCCATTAAGGGCAATCCAGTGCATGCTGGCAAACCAAATAACTTTAACACTACCTGTTTCAGGGTTGGAAATGCCGATGAAGCATTCCAAAACGCAGTATATATCGCCAAAGGACACTTTGAGACGCAACGAATTGAACATGGTTTTCTTGAAAAAGAGTCGGCGGTGGCGTATCCCGACAAGGAAGATGGAATTGAAGTTCTTAGCCAAGGACAAGGCGTTTATGTGGATCGAAAACAAATTGCCGCCATATTGAATCTGCCCGAAGAGAAGGTGCGCGTTACCTTAGTTCCCAACGGCGGTGGTTTTGGAGGAAAAGAGGATTTAACGGTGCAGGGTTACGCTGCCATGTTTGCCTATTTGCTTAAAACTCCGGTTAAAGTGTCGTTGACACGTCCCGAATCGTTAAAAATGCACCCAAAACGCCATCCTGTTTTCATGGATATGGAGTTGGCTGCCGACAAAGAGGGAAATATGATTGGCTTGCGATTAAAAGCTGTGGGCGACACTGGAGCTTATGCATCGGTGGGCATGAAAGTGCTGGAACGGGTTGCAGGACACGCCACTGCCGGATATTTTGTTCCCCATGTGGATATTGAAGCCAAAACGGTTTACACAAACAACGTTCCTTGCGGTGCAATGCGTGGATTTGGTGCAAATCAAGTCTCCTTTGCCATCGAAAACTGTATCGACGATATTTGCTATCAAGCCGGATTCGACCGTTGGGAGTTCCGTTACAAAAACGCCCTTCGAGACGGATTGGCAACCTCCACCGGACAAAAAGTATATGGCGTTGGAATACAGGCTTGTATGGAAGCGGTGAAAGAAGATTTCTATGCTGCTAAATATGCCGGAATTGCGTGCGCCATAAAAAATTCGGGCGTTGGAAATGGCATGGTCGATGAGTCAAAAGTAATAATCGACATCATCTCGCCTAAAAATGTAGTTGTTCGCCACGGCTGGACAGAAATGGGTCAGGGCGTGCACTCCATGGCGTTGCAAACCTTATGCGAGGAGACTGGAATTGATCCACAAATCGTTACTGTTGAGGTGGACACCAATGCCAACATCGAAACGGGAATGACCACATCGTCGCGGGGAACCGCCTTGCTAGGATTGGCAATCATAAACGCATGCAAATCGTTAAAAGATGATTTAGCGCAAAATTCAATCGACAAATTGGTAGGAAAATCCTACTTTGGACAATACATATGCGACTGGACCACAAAGCCGGGAAACCCCGATGTGGAACAAAAAACGCACTACTCATATGGCTATGCGGTTCAACTTTGTGTACTCGACGACGAGGGCAACATCAAGAAAATTGTGGCGGCTCACGATGCCGGGAAAATCATGAATCCCATGCTCTTCGAAGGACAAATAGAAGGAGGCGTTGCCATGGGATTGGGCTACGCTCTGTCCGAAGATCTTCCCATGAAAGATGGCTTTTTAGTGAGCGACAAAATGCGCGATTTACAGCTCCTACGAGCCCATGAAATACCTGAAATAGTGGTCAAAGGCATTGAAGTTACCGATCCGGTTGGTCCCTACGGCGCAAAAGGAATTGGAGAGATTGGGCTTGTGCCAACCGCTGCCGCTGTTGCGTGTGCGTTCTATAATTTCGATGGCATACAACGAAAAAAACTACCCATGAAACGAAAATAAAAAACGATTCTCACCCAAATTTAATCACTCTCAAACAGATACTTTTATGGCTATTCTACTAAAAAATGCAACCTATATTGATCCAATTACATTATCATTTACACAAACACATATAATTGTCAATGAGGGTGTTAATCAGCGTATATTACTCACAAATAACATCAACGATCTATCAGACATTACCGAAACCATCGATTGCAGTGGAAAGTTGGTTACAAAATCATTTGCCATTGGGCATCATCATGCCTATTCGGCAATGGCAAAAGGAATGCCTGCCTCAAAAAAATCGCCTCAAAATTTCCGCGAGATATTGCAATATGTTTGGTGGACGCTCGACAAATGTCTCGACAAAGAGAGCATCGAGCTTAGCGCATTAATTACTGCTTTGGAGAGTGCCAAAACAGGGAGCACATTTGTAATCGATCATCATGCATCACCAAACTACATCAGAGGCTCGTTGGAACTGATGGCAAAGGCGTTTGACCGTGTTGGCGTGAACCATTTGCTGTGTTACGAAATTACCGACCGCGATGGAATGGAGAAATCAAAACAGGGTTTGGATGAAACGGCAGATTATCTGAAAAATCGCCAAGGATTGGTTGGATTACACGCCTCCTTTACCGTTGGAGACGACACGTTGAAACAGTCGGTTGAGCTTATGAATCAAACCAAAACGGGTATTCATGTTCATGTTGCCGAAGATTTGTACGATCAGGAGCATTGCCAAGAACATTACAAAAAACGAGTCATAGAACGATTTCACGATGCTGGAGTTCTTGAGTCAGAGAAAACCATTTTGGTGCATAATCTTCATTTGGAGCAAAACGAACGCCAATTGGTTGCAAAATCGCCCTGTTGGGTGGCGCAAAATGCCGAGAGCAACATGAACAACAACGTTGGATATTTCAACGGCAAAGATCTTGGACCACGCATTATGATAGGCACCGACGGTATGCACAGCGATATTCTCCAAAGTGCCAAAGCTGCCTTTTTTGTAGGACAACGATTCGATAATATTGACTATCCGAGCTCATACGAACGATTCAGAAATGTGCATAAGTATCTAAATTCTAATCATATAAAAGGCGATGGCGAAAACAACCTCGTGGTTCTTGATTACGCTACCGGAACGGAAATTAACCAAGGAAACTTCCTGGGTCATTTTATTTTTGGACTTCGCTCCAATCATGTTGAGCATGTAATTTCGAATGGAAAAGTTATTGTCAAAAACCGAATTATTACACAAGTGAACGAAGCCGATATCTTACAAGAGGCACAAGCGCGAGCGAAGGATTTGTGGAAAAGGATGAAAACGTTGTAGTAATAGGAACAAATTAAATCGAACAATATTGCGCATCTTCGGAGTGTGGTTGCATCACAGATTGTTTTATCGAAACAAAATCCTTCACTACGTTCAGAATGACAAATTTAATGCAAGAGTAAATAACGATAGAAAAAAAACAAGATAACAATGATTTAGCGCGCCGTAGGTGCGCAACAAACCGGCTCTAACAATCTTGCATACCTGCGGCATGCTGGTTGGGTTTCCATATCTTTTTCTACCGATGTTTGCTACCTACGGCAGCAGATATTCAAAGTAACGCATATTACTTCATGGAAGACACTTCTCTTAACGATATCACTAGTGTCCAGTAAATCTTTTAAGATTCTGAACGTAACGCAGTGAAGTGAAGAACCTAGTATTCATTATTAGTATTTCTCCGGACACTAGTGTTATTAAAAGTAGTTTTCTAAAAAAAATCGCACAAAATAAAGTTTCATATACACGATTGCTTACTATATAACACAATGAAAAAGTTAAGCCAACTTAAATCCCCTGTATAAACGCCCCTAGATTTGTTTCTCGATCAATATCCAGCTTTTGCCGTAATCGCATACGTGCTTTTTTCAACGCATCGTCGGACTGAAAGGTAATTTGAGAAATATCTTTATTGCTCATATTCAATTTAAGAAAAGCACAGATTTTACGTTCGTTGGTGGTAAGATCAGGATATAACTCTATGAGCTTTTCGTAGAACGAACTGTGTGTTTTTTCGAACAGTATTTCAAATTCGTCCCAGTTTGAGTTGTATGATGTGCGTTTATAGTCCGAAATTAGGGTATTGATGCTCTGTTTTCCATCGGCGTTGGTATTCTTTTTAATATCCATTAATTGCTCAATGGTTTGAGAGTCGCGCTCGGCGTTTTGAATAAGTTTGAGGGTGGCTGCCGTCATCGATTTTTGGTTCGATTCCAACTCCTGATTTATTCGTTCCATTTCCAAAGCCAAGAGTCTCTTCTTTTCCTCTTCAATTTCGCGAATCTTCTGTTCCGTTTTTTTACGCTCGGTAATGTCGAAACTGCAAACCAGAACCCCCTGTATTCCATTGTGGAATTCATAAGGTTTGTAGTTGGTGTGGATAAATCGTTGTTGCCCATCCTTGAACTCTAATACGTTCTCGAACGACATGGCTTCTCCCTCCATGGATTTTATTAGGTTTGGGAAAGCGGTTTCGTATGTGTTTTTATCGAGCACCTGATTTACTTTTTTCCCAAGAACATCTTGTTTTTCGTAGTTGAAAATCCGGGCATATCCGTTATTTGCAAATTCGTACTCCAAATTATTATTCACCAACGAAATAAAAACAGGAACGTTATCGGTAATTTGAGTCAATAGGCTTTCGCGTTCCTCAATAATTTCATTGGCGTGATAGAGTTGCTCGTTCGATTGTGTAATCTCTTCGTTCAACGCCAGATACTCTTCATTTAGCTCTTCTATTTCAGCCTTTTGTTTGGTAAGAATGGCATTGGTTCTTTGTTTACTCCTGTTTGATCGAAATATGTATGCTGCAAATATTGAGATTAAAATAAGTACGACCAAGAGGGAAAAAATAGCCACACGCTGCTGTTTTCGTTCTGCCAAGTTTATGACATCTTTTTTCTGCTGCTCCAGTTCAATGGCGTGTTTCTCTTTGTCGAATTTGTAGGTATATTCAAGTTCTATAATTTTTTTTACATTTTCTTCTTTGCTAACGCTATCGCTTAACTCTTTATATCGCTTGTGATTTATGTACGCCTTTTCAAAATTGTTTGTTGCCGCATAGATATCTGAAAGTTGATTATGGTTATCTCGTTGTGATGTGAGGAGATTTATTTCTTGTGCAATTTTTAAACTCTCAAGGGTTATGTTTAGCGCCTTTGCGTACTCTTTTCGGATTAAATGGATGGATCCCGTTTTATACCAAATTTCACAAATTACACGTTGTCGATGCAACTCTTCCGCTAGGACAAGTGCTTTGCCATAATATTCCAAAGCCTTTTCATAATTAGCAGCGGTACGGTAAAATTCACCAATTGTTTTCGAAGAGTCAAGCATAGCGGTTATATAATATAGTCCTTCAGCAATTTCTAACGCTTTTAATAAATATTCCAATGCTTTTGGATCCCCTGTTGCCATATATGTTTCACCAATTGCCTGGTAACAGAGCGAAACTTTCCGTTTATTATTCAGTTTCTCGGCAATTTCCAGTGCTTTTTTGTGAAGCTCTAATGCTTTTTCATATTCGGCTTGCGATAAATGGATAGCACCAATATTTAAAAAAGCATTAAGGATACCAACTTCATAGTTAACCTCCTCGCTGAGTTCTAGTGACTTGTAAAAATAGTCTAGGGCTTTGGCGTGATTCCCTTGATACTGTTGTATGCAGCCCATATTTAAGTATATTGTACAACGCTTTTTTGGAGTGTCGGTCTCTTCGGTAATTGTGAGTGCCTTTTGATAGTCCTCAATTGCCTTTTCATAGTTTCCTAACCCGGTGTATATTACCGATCGATTCAACAAACAAGTTGCAATATTCTCTTTGTTGTCAAGCTCCTCCGCTATCAGTTGTGCTTTATCGTAGCATTCAATAGCCTTTAAAACATCGCCTGTGTTGGCATATTTTATTCCGGCAGCAATCAAGCATGCAATTGTTTGTGGTTTTAAATTCGCTTCCTGAACAATTTTCAATGCTTTTAGAAAACACTCCAATGCTAAGGTGTCAGAGTAGCGAGTATTTATGGAGCCTTCAACATAAAAGCTATGGGCTTTTCCTTTCAAGAAATTAAGACTATCGGATAATATATGAGCTTGTTTCAGATAGTTGCGTGCCTTTTCTTCATCGGTTTTATAAATTTGAGAAGCAATTTTGTTCAGTAAAGTTGCTTTTACAGTATCGTTCGCTGTATGTTTATTCAATACATTTTCAAGACTATCTATTTTTTCTGTTTTTGTAGCACTGGTAACAGAAATCGACAGCACGGTGATTAATACTGCCACTAGGAATAATTTACTCATTGAGTTTTTTAAGAGTTTAATTTCAAGATGCAAAAGTAGTATTTAAAAGTTTTTTTATGGGGCTTTTTAAGAAAAGTTGAGTTCCGTGAGTAGATTAAGTTTGGTATAACTTGGATGAAACGGAATATAACAAAACACGAATGACTCGGAAATACCTGGGTCTTTCAAAGGAAGGAATAAGATATTACACAGGTTTATTATTTTGCATTAATCTGTGTGCTCTGTGTTCATTTCTTTTAGGGGAACACGGACAATATGAACAGCCATAGCACAAAATCAAAAACGGTGTATTGCATCATAAAACGCAATACACCGCTCAATCTCGAATAAAACTACTTATTCTTTTACACAACGAACCGAGAGTCCTTCGGTTTTACCACCATATGCTGACGACATTAAAACTCCAAGTCCCGAAAAAAGTGTATTGAAATAGGGCATTTGTGTGAATTGATCTATAGATGAAGTCCAAAAATAGCCCATTTCAGTAAGTGCATTAAACCTTTCGTTTGTACGAGCACCACCGGGGAGTGCTGAGAAATTAAAATCATCCGTAGCGTTGGTGTTTGGACTTTTCCATCCCGGATTAGATTCAGGAAACGTATTTGTGCTTTTAAGTTTGCCACCGGCGACTATCATACCGCCTAAAAATTCAGTAAGCAATTCCCAATCTTCGTTGGTTGATACGCGCCAAGCAGGAGGACACAATTTGTTTGTATTTACTGCATACCAATTGTATAAAGCTCCATAACCTGCATTTTCAATATCGTTATTGTACCAAGCATATGCACCATCGGTTGCGCTTGACCAATCATTGTTATTTGTGGGATTTTCAATGGGCGTACCATCGTTATATTTGGTGGTTTTTAAATTAGTGGAAAGCCATGTTTGCGTTCCAATAGTTACATATTGGTAGTAGTTACCACTACCATCTGCAACTGAATTACTAGGAGCTGCATCATTATCTTTCTCATCCTTACAACCTGTTGTAAAGGTTAATAATATACCCATAAGTATAGCGGGGCAAAGTAAAAATATGTTCCTTGTTTTCATAGTATTTGGAATTCGTTAATTTATGTTGATTTTAAATTTCGCGGCTAACTAAAATCATACTAACAAGCTGTAATAAAGTTAGTTGTGATTCGAACACACATGTCAATTGCATTAAAAAATTGTGGAAATAGAAGCAACAATTGTTTTGTATAGTAAATAAAGCGGTTGCTTGTAATGACAACCGCTTTATTAAAAGTTTGTAACTTGAATAACATTATTCAATATTATTGAATGTTAATCCGCTACGCTAGAATTTAACGGCTAAACCAGCAGTAACGTTAGCAACACCATAACCTGCTTCTACGTAAACTCCCATTTTAGGATTAAATTCGTAACGAACA
>JAQVXQ010000144.1 GCA_028709085.1 Salinivirgaceae bacterium
CCTAGAAACAAAAGGTGAATACGACCCTCGTTTTCTTGATGTGCAAACCCTACTAACCTATGATCTGAACGAGTATTGGGAAGTAAGTTTCCTTGGCTATTTTTCCGATAATATTTATAATTTTAAACCCTCCGACCGAGAAACACGACTCGGATTGGTCAACAATGCATTCAAATTTAAAGTCTATTTCGAAGGATTTGAAACGGATCGATTCCTTACAAGCCAAGGCAGTGTAGCCATTAAATACAAACCCTCTGAAAATAACGAATGGCGATTGAGTGGTTCCACATTTTACAGCTTAGAACGCGAAACTTTCGATATTTTAGGAGAATATTGGCTAAATCAGGTTGATGCCAATATTGGAAGTTCAACCCTTGGCGATAGCATTGGATCCTTGGCAGTGGGTAGGTATTTGGATCATGCCAGAAATTACCTCGATGCAGTTGTATCCACTGTTTCGTTGACCCACAAATATCGAATTGGAAACCACAAAATTCAATGGGGAATCAATGGACGGCACGATCAAATTAAGGATAAAATTGGAGAGTGGATGCTCATAGACTCCGCCGGTTACAGCATTCCATATCACAGTTTTAACGATAGCACTACCGAACTGAACTATAGTAAGCATTACGAAAACAGCTTCTCAAGTTTTCGATCCAGCGGATATATCCAAGATACATGGAACTTTGATATCGATAGTGTTAAACTTTACGTAACGGGCGGCGTTCGCTATCATTACTGGGATTTTAATGAAGAGCTTTTATTTAGTCCACGAGTTTCACTGGCCATAAAACCCAATTGGAAACCCGATCTACTATTCCGATTCAGCTCAGGAATTTACTATCAACCCCCATTTTACAAAGAGGCTCTGCTCAATGGAGTGCCTAATAATGAAATTAAATCGCAAAAGTCAACCCATGCCGTTCTTGCAGCCGATTACAATTTCAATATGTGGAACCGACCATTTAAACTTGTCGTTGAATCGTACTACAAGCAGCTAAAAAATATAATTCCATACACAGTTGATAATGTAAGAATTATATACGATGGTTACAATCATGCAACGGGTTATGTGCAGGGAATTGACATGAAATTAACCGGCGAATTTGTAAAAGGGGTTGACAGTTGGCTATCAATTAGTTACATGAAAACCGAAGAGGATATTACCGATGATATATATATTCGATCACACATGAATCCTGTGGACACTGTATATCCAGGATTTATCCCCAGACCCACAGACCAACGGTTTATGGTTAATCTATTTTTTCAGGATTATTGGCCCGGAAATCCGACTATAAAAGTGCACCTGAATGCCATTTACAATACAGGCTTACCCGTTGGAGCACCTAACGCTCCTCGCCATTTTGCCACACATCGATTACCGGGTTATAAACGGATAGATATGGGGATTTCAAAAGAGATAATTCGACAAAAAGATAAAAAGAAAATATTTAATTTTATTGAAAATATCTGGATTGGATTGGATGTTTTCAATATTCTAGATATTGAAAACACAATTTCATATACATGGATCACCGATATTCAAAATCAACAATTTGGAATCCCCAATAAACTCACTGGCCGTCTCTATAATTTAAAGATGAATATAACTTTTTAATTAAGACAACAAATTACTATATACCTTTATGTATCAATGGTTTACAGAAGAACTAATACGTAAGTTCATAAAATTTGGAGTGGTTGGATTTTCGGGTGTAATTGTTGACTTTGGAATTACCTATATCCTTAAAGAGTGGCTTAAAATTCATAAATACATTGCAAATGGATTTGGATTTTTAATTGCAGCTACAACCAACTACTTTTTAAATCGCATCTGGACGTTCTACAGTGTGAATCCTAATATCCTTCGCGAATACTCCGAATTTTTTGTTGTAAGTATCATTGGACTTTTAATTAACACCGGAGTTCTCTATTTTTGCGTCAAACGATTAAAGCTCAACTTTTACGTAGCCAAACTGGTTGCCATTGGAATTACCACCATTTGGAACTTTTTTGCGAACTATATCTACACTTTTGCTGCGCACTAATTTAAGAATCAATAATTATTCGTAATTTACCCCTTCTATACCAAAGTTGTAAATTATTCATTCTCTATTATGAAAAAAGTGTTGCAGATTAGTTCAATATATCTCCTAATTTTACTATACTTGTATACTCTGTTTCATATTTAAGCCGGAATTTGAAGAAATATAAGTTCTTCTGGATAAAAGAAATTTAAAACAATTAAAATAAAGGATATTCATATGTCAAAAACTACCATTGGAATTTTAACAGGCGGAGGCGATGTCCCTGGCCTGAACCCCGCAATTAGAGCGGTTACCATTCGTGCAATTCGAGAAGGTTATAATGTAATTGGAATACGAAGAGGATGGCAAGGATTGTTGGAATTTGTACGTGAAAAAGATGCCGATAACTCCCTATGTTACTTTAATTTAACAGAAGAGTTGGTTAATAAAGCAGGACGTTCAGGTGGAACCTTTCTCCACACCTCTCGAACTCGACCAAGCCATGTTCTAAAATCGGATGTTCCCGAACAATATCGCGATAAATACACGGACAAAGTAAACGATTTAACACCCGAAATACTCAAAAACCTAGAATTCTTAGGTATTGAGTACTTAATCCCCATTGGGGGCGACGATACACTTAGCTATGGAGTGCGCCTATCTCAGGAAGGAATGAAAGTAATTGCCATTCCAAAAACCATGGACAACGACGTGCCGGGCACCGATTATTGTATTGGCTTTAGCACCTGTGTTACACGAACCATAAACATGGTAAACACGTTACGTACTTCAGCCGGATCGCATGAACGAGTAATGGTTGTTGAGGTTTTTGGTCGCTATGCAGGGTTTACAGCCATGTTGCCTACCATGGCCGGAGCCGCCAATCGGTGCCTTATTCCGGAACACAAATTTAATATCGAGAACCTCACCGAACTTCTGCTTCAGGATCGGTATAAAAATCCCAGTCGCTACTCGGTCGTATTGGTTTCCGAAGGAGCCATGTTTGAAGGAGGAACCGATATGATGTTTAAAGATGCTGAAAAAGATGCCTACGGACATGCTAAACTTGGAGGTATTGGCGATGCAGTATCTGCGAAAATCAAGGAGCTATCCGCATCCCATTTAGGAGGATCAAAAGTAGGATTAATCACCCAAAATCTAGGATATCTAGTTCGCGGAGGCGATCCGGATGCCATAGATTCAATCGTGCCCATGGCGTATGGAAATTTAGCACTTGACCTAATCATAAAGAAAAACCACGGACGATTGGTCGTTCTGCGCAATGGACGCTACGACAATGCTCCCATTGATGTAATTACTGCCAGTAAGAAATTGGTAAATGTCGATAAATACTACAATATAGAACGTTTACGACCTAAGTATAAAAATTTTGAATTTCAACCGCTATTCTTTATGACGGGCGACCAATAGAGACAGATATAATTACAAACAGACAGAAACACTAAAACCCGAATATTTCAGAATGCAAATATTCGGGTTTTGTATTATTCAATAGTTTGGAAAGTTTTCGTAACTAACTGATAATCAGTGTTCGTTTCGGCTATGCTTCGACAAGCTCAGCGCAACGCGCTCAGCATGACTTAAGTTGCTGATATTTAACTAGATGTCATTTTGAGCAAAGTCGAAAATAAAAGTTTAACGAACTATTGATTATTCAAAATTATCCTATTGTAGATTCTTCAAATCAACGATGCCAGAATTATACAGAATAGTGTTAAATAGTGTCTGCAAGAAAACGCATGTTTTTTCAAGTGCTTGATAAGAAGGCGTCAAGTGCAAGGCATGTAAAGACTGAAAAACAGGAGTCCCGATTTGTGTTTTTTGTTGTTTTTTTTTAAAAACTTACAAAAGCTACATCGGGATGACTGTTTTTGAAGACAAGCATAACGCAGCAATTGGCGTTTTCTTGCAAGCACTATACAAAAAACAAGATAACGCCAACCGTAGAAACAAGGGCTCCAATAACCTCTTTTAGGGCTACTTTCTCTTTAAACACAAATACGGCTGGAACAATAATTATAACTGGAACAATGGACATAATGGAAGCGGCAATCCCAGCCGATGTCAGAGAAACAGCCATTAATGAAAAACTCACGCCTAAAAATGGTCCAAAAAAGGAGCCTCCCAACGTTAAGAACATTGCTTTTGTTTCGGTTAACGCTTTTTTAAGTCGTCCCCATTTTCCCGACACGGTGAAAATAATCACAAAACCGGTAATTCCAGCTAAAATCCGAATCTGAGAACTGGCAAAAGGATCAAAATCCTGCATTCCATATTTACTCAATACCAATCCAACTCCCTGCCCAAATGCACCTCCCAATGCACATAAAAGCCCAATTGGACTGTGTTTAAGAGCGAAATGGAAAAACTTAGATTTCTCTCCCTCCTTCTTCGCCTGTTTATTGAGAACCACCATAGCAATTCCTGAGAAGGTAAGTATCATTCCAAAGATGGAGGTACTGGACATTGATTCACCAAGAATGATCCACGCTGTTAATGCGGAGAAAAGAGGTGCCAACGCCATGATAAGCATCGAAATTCGAGCTCCAATGAGCACATACGCCTGAAAAAGAAATAAGTCGCCAATAACAAAGCCAACGATGCCTGAGATAGCCAACCAAAACCACTGAAATTGAGTAGCATCGGTAGGAAATAGTGCTCCCCGGAGAAACCAATTATAGGCACTTAAAAAAACAAATGCCATCAATAAGCGCAAAAGATTGACCACCAATGACCCAATCTTTTTTCCAGCAGCCTCGAAAAACATAGCGGTTACAGCCCATAAAAAGGCCGTCAACAAAGCGATAAGCTCGCCCGTGTAATTATTAAAAAATTCCATTATTATTGCATATTAAGGTTCGGGTGCAAATGTCAGAAATAATGCGATAACATTTTCACTTTCATGATAAAAATATAATAACTTTGCGCTATGCACAACGATGAAAAAATTCAACAATTACTAAAAAAACTCTCCACATTTCCTATTTTTGAGGGAACACAAGGGTTTCAACTCGAACAGGTTCTTAAATCTGCAATGTGTTTAAATTATGCATCCGGAAGCATTATTTATGATCGCGATGATTTAGCGACTGGTTTCTTCATAATTTTAACCGGATCGGTTCGCATTCAAATACATAAACTAAAAGCACTGGAACTGGGACCTGGTCGATATTTTGGAGAATATTCACTGATTGAAAATAGTCCACACCGTGGTACAGCTACTGCCCTATCGGATTGCGAAATGTTGGTTATTCCCTCCGATGTATTCAATAATTTGTTGCAACAAAGTCTTCCTTTTTCAAATAATTTACTTAAAACATTGGTCAAAAGGCTGAAATCGAAGGAACGGCTCGAACATGTTCTAATTGAAAAGAACATGATGATTAACGAGCAGAACGAGCAGATTGTTGAACAAAACAGAAAGATCACCGATAGTATGGAATATGCTGGCGTGATCCAAAAAGCGCTGTTACCTCCTGAAAAACTCTTCAAACTAAAATTTGATAGCTGCTTTGTATTTTTCCGCCCCTATGAAAATGTGAGCGGCGATTTTTTCTGGTTTGCACAACGTTACAACGAATATTGTGTAGTAGTAGCCGATTGTGCGGGACATGGCGTACCAGCAGGATTGATCTCAATTTTAGGAATAACGCACTTAAACGAAATTGTGCACTCCATGCAAGATCCAGATCCGGGTAAAATTCTTACCATCCTGAATAAAAAGATTTCCAAAGCATTTTCGGACAACCAAGAACGTTATCAAACAAACGACGGAATGGACATCGTTTTTATAACCATAAACTTTGAAACCATGACGCTGCGATATGCCGGTGCAAATAACCCTGTATATATCGTCCGAAACAGAGAAATAAATGAACTTCAACCCGTAAAATCAGCGCTGGGCAATCAATATGAAAAACCAGACTTTACAACCACAAAAATACAGCTTAAAACCGATGATATGATCTATCTTTTTACCGACGGAATTGTGGATCAAATTGGAGGACCCAACGGAAGAAGGCTAGGTTTTAGTCAGTTTAAAACACTCATAACCAATACTGCAGAGTTGAATGTTTATAATCAACAACGAGTAATTATCGATTATCTCGACAACTGGTGCGGAACGTATCAACAAATTGATGATATTACCCTTTTGGGCATTCAAATTTAATATCGTCCTATAATTTTTCAGCCACGGAAATAAACACTGGATAATCAACCAATTCGCTCCCATTCCTTGGCTTTGTGATTACAAATGCGGTTTCATAAAAAAGTTGCTTGTATCCCGCTTTTGCTAACTCAGTATCCATATATTCCGACGAAAATCCTAAATGGGTTCCATCGTTGTGATTGTGAAAACTGCCATCTTCGGGATATAGATCGAAATTAACCAGATAACTTCCCTTTTCTTGAATTGCACTTACTCTATTAAATGCCTCTGAAACAGGATCGATGTGATGTAGAGTTAATAAGCTATACACAAGACCAAAGAGCGCTCCATTGGCATCAAAAGTGCGTATATCGGCATGAAAAACCTCCATGTTGTGATATTGAAACTTCGCGATTTTACTGCGAATTTGATTTACCATAGCCTCCGAACGATCAATTATCGAAATTTTCTTAACCTTGGTTTGTAATGCTTGACTTAAAAGGGCTGTTCCACCACCAAATTCAAGGGCATTTGTATCTTTTATTGAGGGTAATAGACGCAAAATTGCTTGTGCCGCTTTATTTGCTCTTGCTACTTTATCGGGAGTATCCCATCCCTGCGCTAAATTATCAAACGATGTCATATAAATTCTGTTTATAGTTGACTTTTGTTGTACTCACATTGAAACTTGATTTTCTTCATTTACCCCCATCTAAAGGGTGTAAAGAAAATCAAATACTCCCTTTTGGGTCGGGGTTAAATAATTGATTTTTCATAGTCTTATATAAAAATTACAATACAGACAGCCCAGTTTGTTTATTGCTGCGACGTCATATAAAAAACAAAGCAGACAATTATCGAACGATAAAATGTCTGCTTTGTTTAAATTGTTTCGTTTGTTTTATCTTTTTTTACGCACAATCATAATGAGTAGCAATATTGAAAGAACTACAATCAAACCAATCATAATATTCATATTTGTTTTGCTTACCGTAACAACTTCAGGGCGTTTGGGCATATTCTCTTGTCCTAGAACCAGAAGTTTATCTTTAGTTTGCTTTACAATTTCTCTTAAAAACCACTCTGGATAACCAGGGAAATCTACGTCAACAACACCATCGGCTGAAGTTTTAAATACTCCATTCTCTTCGGGTTTAACATTTCCATCAATATATTTCACCATTAAAAATTGGTAAAGCTCTTTCCAACGCTCAAAGGTCCATTGACCAGCAGCAAAAGAGAACTTATTCAATAAAGCAACCGCTCTTTTAGGACTATTTTTATAGAGTTCCAAAGCCTGTTTATCGGTTTCTGCTACATCAGCTATGAATTTGTCGTCCACCTCTTTCATCACTTTGCGAATTTCAGGCTCAACCAAATTATAGCGTAAATAAGCAAAATTTGACACTTGATTAAAAATCCAGAAAGCCGAAGTTTCACTAAACTC